>JBGPJS010000013.1:0-19194 GCA_041485505.1 Gemmatimonadota bacterium
CGGGACGATTGTCGGTGCGCTCACCGTGGGCAAAGCATCACCGTATCTCATCCATGGATTCCCTGGTGTCGGAGTCGGGCCGGTGGTGCTGGTGGCCTCGGCCGGGGCCGTGACGGCCGGCGCACTGGTGTTTCTGGGATATCGGGAGGGGCCGTTCCCATTCCCGCGCCGAGCGTTCTCCTGGGGCCTGGTCGGGACGGTGATCCGCCACCGCGAAACCCGGCTGGCTACCGGCGGCTACCTCGGCCACATGTGGGAGTTGTATGCGATGTGGACCTGGGTGCCGGCATTTCTCGCGGCAACCGCGGCCGCGAGCGCCGGCGTCCCTGCCGGCACCACCGGTTCGGTCCTGAGTAGTGATCTTCTCGCCTTTCTGGCGATTGCGGCTGGTGGGCTCGGCTGTGTGTGGGGTGGCTGGATGGCAGGGCGGATCGGGTACGAGCGGGTCGTCACCCGGGCCATGATGGTGAGCGGAACCTGCTGCCTCCTCATCGGATTCACCTTCGGCCACGGCCTGTGGGTGGTTGCCCCGCTCACCCTGATCTGGGGCTTCTTCGTGGTGGCGGACTCGGCCCAGTTCAGCGCGCTGGTGACGGAGGTGACACCACCCCACGCGGTCGGCACCGCCCTCACCCTGCAAACTTCGTTGGGATTCCTGCTGACGATGGTGACGATCCAGTTGATTCCAGCGCTGGTGCCGGTCCTGGGTTGGCGCTGGGCCTTCGCGGTACTGGCGCTGGGGCCGACCGTGGGCATCGCCGCGATCGCGAACCTTCGCCGACCTCACCCGTGACCCCGTCTCCCTAGAGGGAGAGGGGGACCGCATTGGTTGCCCCGCCCGCTACGTCTTGATAACCTTCCTCCCGCTCGCGGCAATCGGCCGCGGGAATCCTGGCCCGTCCCATCCACCGGATCACCCTCGAGGCCCATGACCGCAGGTGCCGCCTCCGCGGCCGCTCCAGCGCCCGAAAGTCCCTCCGCGCTGCGCTCGGCGGTCTGCCACCTCTCCGCGTCGGACGGCCGCCTCAGTTACCGCGGCTACGACGTGCGCGATCTGGCTGAGCATGCGACCTATGAGGAAACGGCGTTTCTCCTCATCCACGGACATCTGCCAAACCGAATCGAGCTGAAGGAGTTCGCGGCGCGGCTGAAGAGTCAGCAGAAACTGAGCTCCCCCCTCCTCAAGGCGGTCCGGAGCGCGCCCGCCGAGGGGGACGCGATGTCGGTGCTTCGTCTCGCGCTGAGTGCCGCGGCCCTGGAGCAGCCAGTCCCGGTCCCGCCGGTTCACGAGGCGGCGCTACAGCAGGGGATTCGGCTGATCGCAGGGACACCGACGGTGGCGGCCGCGTTTCACCGGCTCCGCGGTGGCCGGCCCGCGGTGACACCCAAGAAGAGCCTGGGGTTTGCGGCCAACTTCCTTTATATGTTGCAGGGCACGGTCCCCGATGATGAGACCGCTCGGGCGTTCGAGGTCGCGCTGATCCTGCGCGCCGATAACGAGCTCAACCCGTCGACCTATGCCGCGCGGGTCACTGCGTCCACCGGGGCCGACGTCTACGGCTCCGTCCTCTCCGCTCTTTCCGCCCTTTCCGGCCCTCGACACGGTTGGCACGCCCGAAACGTCATCAAGATCCTGGAGGAGATCGGCGCGGCGGAGAATGCCGAATCCTGGGTCAGTGGGAAGCTGGGAGGGAAGGAGAAGATTCCCGGTTTCGGTCACCAGGTCTACCAAGGAGAGGATCCCCGTACCGCGCACCTTCGCTCGCTCGCCGAGCGGCAGTGCGAGCGAGCCGGAATTCTGCCGCTCTACCGGACGGCGCGAGCGCTGGAGGAACTCGTCAGCCGCGACAGCGGCCAGCGGCCGATCGTGGATTTCTATCTGGCCCCGCTCTACCGGGCGCTGGGGATTCCGACCGATCTGTTCACCGCGGTTTTCGCCGTGAGCCGGATGTGCGGCTGGGTGGCCCACATCCTTGAGCAGTACGGTGACGACACACTCATCCGGCCCCGGGCGGAGTATGTGGGGCCGGTGGGTTTACAGTACATTCCAATCCGCCGTCGGCGGTAGGGCCGCAGCCGACCTTCACCATGACCGTCACCGACAACCTATGCCACTGACCAGCTCCGTCCTTTCGACCGCCCCCGCCGGATACTCGACTCCGCTTCTCGCCATTGGGGTACCCCAGGGTGAACTGCCGGTATCTCTGGCCGCGGTGGACAAGTCCGCCAGCGGGGCGCTCAGCCGACTCTATCAGTCGGCGGATTTCAGCGGCAAGAAGGACGAAGTGGCGGTTCTTCACCCCAGCGGCGCGGCCGCACGCATCGTCCTGCTGGGGCTGGGGAAGCCTGCCGAGATCACCCGCGCCGTACTTCGCCGGGCGGCGTCGGTTGCGGCCAAACGGGCGCGGACGACCGGGGTGCCCTCGGGAGCCTTTCATCTGGTGCCGGAGGCAACCGGCGGGCTGACGCCGCGGGAGATCGGGCAGGTCATCGCCGAAGGGCTCGGCCAGGGTGCCTGGCATTACGTCGAAATGAAGTTGCCGCCGGAGGAGAAAAAGCCGGTGCTCGAGCGCATCGATATCCTGGCACCGGAGAAAACCGCGGAGGTCGAGGCGGGGCACAACATCGGTGCCGCGATCGCCGCAGGCCAGGCGTTCACCCGAGGCCTTCAAGTCCTGCCCGGCAACGTCTGCACGCCGACCTATCTGGGGAAGACGGCGCAGGAGCTGGCGAGGCGGCACGGGTTCGACGTGACGGTGCTGGATCTGGCCGCCATCAGGAAGGAAGGGATGGGCGGCCTGCTCTGTGTGGCCCAGGGGAGCGTCGAGGAGCCCCGGTTCATCGTCCTGGAATACAAGGGTGGGACCGGCGCACCCGTGGTGCTGGTGGGGAAGGGGGTCACCTTCGACACCGGCGGCATTTCGATCAAGCCGGCGCAGAACATGGAGGACATGAAATACGACATGTCCGGCGCCGCGGCGGTCCTGGGGGCCTTTGAAGCGTTGGGGGGACTCAAGCCCAAGGTGAACGTGATCGGGCTGATCCCCTCTACCGAGAACATGCCTTCGGGAACCGCCATCAAGCCCGGCGACGTCGTGAAGAGCCACCTCGGCAAGACGATCGAAATCATCAATACCGACGCCGAGGGCCGGCTGATCCTCTGCGATGCGCTTTCCTACGCCCGAAAATTCAAGCCCGCCTGCGTCATCGACGCCGCGACGCTCACCGGGGCGATCGTGGTGGCGCTGGGTCACACCGCGAGCGGCCTCATGGGGACCGATGAAGCCCTCATCGAGGAGGTCCGCCGCGCCGGCGAACGGGCCGGTGAGCGGGTCTGGCCGCTTCCGCTCTGGGATGACTACCGGGAACTGATCAAGTCCGATATCGCGGACGTGAAGAACTCCGGCGGCCGCCCGGCGGGCAGCATCTCCGCCGGCTGGTTTCTGCGGGAGTTTGTGAACGGCTATCCCTGGGCCCACATCGATATCGCGGGAACGGCGTACACCGAGCGCGAGGACGCGGCCATGGTCAAAGGGCCGACCGGTGTCGGGGTGCGGCTGTTTTGTGAGTTAGTACTCGGCCGGCAGGCGTAGGTCGCTGGACCGCGTTAACGGTGAACAGTGAACAGTAAATCGGGAATTTCGGGGAGGAGCCGGTCGCGCCCGCCAGCATCTCGCCTTGCCGCCCGGTTCAGGGTTCACTGCTTGTTGTTCACGGTCTTCTTCGCGCCGACGCTGCAGGCCCAATTCCCCCCCGACAGCCTCCCGCCCGATTCCCTCGTCCCCCGTGACACCGTCGACCAGACCAAGCGCTACCTCGATGCTCAGGCGGAAAACAACATCCGGCTGCCCACCCTGCCTCGGTTGGGTGGCGATGGTCCTCGCCCGGCGATGAGTCGGCTGGTGTTCGAGCGGGATTCGCTTGACTGGATCAACGCGGAGACGCTGGCTGACCTGATCCAACGGGTGCCCGGGGTCTACCTCTGGCGGGGTGGATGGGTCGGGCGGCCCGAGTACCCCGACTACCAGGGTCGGGGGGCAACGTCGGTGGAGTATTACCTCGATGGTCTGCCCTATGTCGCACTCGGGGTGGACAGCACGGGGGTGGATCCATCGCTCTTTGCCCTGAGCTTTCTGAGTCGGGTTGAGATCGAACGCTGGCCCGGCCTGCTCCGGGTCTACCTCTACACCCGGCGTCACGATCGCCGGGCCACGGCATCCCGCATCGGTGTCGCGTCCGGCGACAAGAAGATCGCCCGCTTCCAGGGCGCACTCGAGGAACGCCTCAAGAACGGCCTCGGCTTCGTGGTCGCGATGGACTACCTCAACGCGCCCACCGCCTCCGGCAAGAGCAGCGGCTACGCTAATCTCCAGGCCTGGATCCAGGGAAGCTGGGTGCCCTCACCGCGATTCGGGGTGGAGTATCAGTTGATCCGGACCAAACCTCAGCGCAATCCGTTCATCGTCGGGAGCGGAGGGGGCGTAGACACGACCATCGGTGGCTCCTACAACGCCAGTCGAAGCGACGCCCTTTTCCGGGCTTACTACGCCCGGCGCAGCGACGGACTGGGGCCGCGGGTCGACCTGCTCTACGGACGCAGCGGCTGGAACGGGGAGGGTATCAAAGACCAGTCCAACCAGGGCGGTGTGGTTCTCTCCTTCCGCACGCCGACCTTCACCTTGGGTGGCTCCGCATTCAATCGCTCCCGGTTCACGCCCTTCGACTTTCGGGCCCAGGGCGGCTGGGCGCCGACGGAGTTCTTCACCGCCAGCGCCGAGGCAGGATATCTGAAACACGATTCGGGGCGGAGGAGCACCTGGATTGGTGCGCGGGGCAGCCTCAAGCTGCCGCTTTCCTTCGAGGTCGGCGCGGCAATCCGAAAGGGCTCCATCCTCACCACACCATCGCTGTGGGTCGATTCGGCGCAGAACATCACCGACGCACAGCTGCTCGCGGGGTGGCAGCGCCCCTGGGCCGCCGTCGAATTCGGATTGAGCCGGACCGACGCCTTTCGCCCCCAGAGCTATCAGCCCTTTCTGGCGGTGCCGGGGTTGCAGCCGTTCGGCCGGATCAACTGGTACACGGTGCAGTGGCGCTTGTCGCCGCTCAAGTGGCTCAGCTTCGATGGCTGGTATAGCAATCCGATCAACGGCGCACCCGACGGCATTCCGCCCACCCACTCGATCTCCAATGCGACGATCCGCTCCAAGTTCTGGCGCACCTTTCCGAGCGGGACCTTCGACTTCAAGTTGCAGGGCACGATGGAGGGCTGGAGCCCCGGCGTGATCGGCCGCGATTCTACCGGGGCCGCCATCCCGCTCCCGGGCGCCACCTTCTTCCGAATTCAGCTCGCAATCCAGCTGCAGAGCTTCATTCTCTACTGGGACCGCACCAACGCCCAGGCGAGCAAGAAGGCGTATGTGCCGGGGTTCCGGATGCCGAACTTCGCGAGCACGTTCGGGGTGCGGTGGGAGTTCAGGAATTGAGGCTGCCGGGGAAGGTCATGGAAGCAGGGGCATGATGCACTGGCCGTTGCTGACTCTCGCGGGGACGGACCCCTCGGCTGCGCCTGCCGACCCAATTGCCCAGGTCGTGCTCGCGCTCGCCCTGATTCTCATCGGTGCCAAGATCGGCGGAGAGTTGGCCACCCGGGCCGGGCAGCCGGCGGTCCTGGGGGAACTGATCTTCGGGATTCTCCTGGGGAACCTGGCCCTGTTGGGTTACCACGGACTGGAGACCCTTCGCAGCGATCCATCGATCGACATGCTGTCGCGACTGGGCGTAATCGTCCTGCTCTTCGAGGTCGGGCTGGAATCCACCGTCGGGCAGATGCTCAAGGTGGGTTGGTCCTCACTCCTGGTGGCGTGCATCGGGGTGATCGTTCCGTTCGGTCTGGGATGGGCGGTCGGGGCTTGGCTGTTGCCCACAGGCAGCGTGTACGTGCACGCCTTTCTCGGCGCCACGCTCACCGCGACCAGCGTGGGGATCACCGCCCGGGTCCTGCGGGACCTCGGCCGGACCAGCACCCGCGAGGCCCGCATCATCCTGGGCGCCGCCGTCATTGACGACGTGCTGGGCCTGGTCATCCTCGCGGTCGTCGCGGGGATCATCGCCGCGGCCAACCAGGGCTCGACGCTGTCGTATGGGAGCATCGGCCTCACCCTGGGAAAGGCGGTCGGATTCCTGGTGGGCGCATTGGTGATCGGAGTGCTGACGTCTCGAAGACTCTTCAGCTTGGCATCACGGCTCCAGACCCGGGGCGTGCTGTTGGCGGCTGGCCTGGCCTTCTGCTTCCTGCTTTCCTGGCTGGCCAGCCTGGTCGGCCTGGCTCCGATCGTCGGCGCCTACAGCGCGGGGCTGATTCTCGAGGAAGTCCACTACCGGGATTTCGCTGAGCGCGGTGAGCGCTCTCTGGACCACCTCATCCACCCGATCTCTTCGTTTCTGGCGCCGGTGTTCTTCGTTCTCATGGGCATCCGGACCGATCTACACGCCTTTGCTCAGCCGGGGGTCGCGCTCCTCGCCCTCGGCCTGACCGTCGCCGCGGTGGTGGGGAAACAGTTCGCGGGACTCGGTGTGGTGACTCGAGAAGTGGACCGGATCACGGTTGGGATCGGAATGATTCCGCGAGGCGAGGTCGGCCTGATCTTCGCGAACATCGGGCTGACCCTGGTGGTCGCGGGCGAACGGGTGGTGACGGATTCGACCTTTGCCGCCGTGGTTGTCATGGTGGTGGCGTCGACGCTGCTGACTCCGCCGGCGCTGCGGTGGCGGTTCGATCTTCTGGGTCGGAGAAAGCCCTCGGCCGAATCCTGAGGGTGCTGGGTGCTGGTGCCGGGTGCTGAGTGCTGGGTCTGATACGCCGGAGCCTGGTCGCTGGGATTCCTCGGTCCTTCCTGAATCCCGAACCCCCAATCCTGAATCCTGGTCTAGAATAGTCGCGTAAGGCCATCGATTCTCCTTCCCGGCCCACCACTTGTCAGAGGTTCCGATGCCAAGCCGACTCCGGACTGCGGCGGCGCTGATGTCTCTCGTCGCAACGTTCTTCGTGCGCCCCACCTCCGCGCAGGTGCCGCAGGGCTACCGTCAGCAGCAACTCGCCGACCTCGCGCGCGAGCGCGCGATGACGTTGGCCATGGTCGATTCCATGCCGGAGCGCTTGCTTCATTTCAAACCGGTACCGGAGGTGCGGGACTTTGCTCAGCAGATCGCCCACGCGGCGATGCCCATGGCGATCTTTGCCTCCCGGGCCAAAGGCGAGAATCCGCCGGCCTTGGGTGACTCGACGGTGTATCTCAACAGCAAGACCGCGCTGCGAGAGGCGGTGGGCAAGGCCTATGAGTATGCGATGGCCGCGCTCAGCGGCGTCTCCGAGGAAGACTATCCGGGGACGACGAAGTTCGCGGGCCAGACCATGCCCCGTTGGAGGATCTTCGATCTGGCGCGGGAGCACTCGGTCTGGACCCGCGGCGAGCTGGTCTCGTATTTCCGATTGAATGGCATGGCCCCGCCGGCGTTCAACCTGTTTGGGCAGGGGGCGGGGGAGCGGTAACCACGGGTGCTGGGTGCTGGGTGCTGGGCTCTGAGTGTTGGGTATGACACGTCGCAGTCTGGTCGCTGGGATGCCGGGCCCTTCCTGAATCCCGAATCCGCCGCACTGAGCACTCAGCACCCAGCACTCAGCACCCAGCACACTCCAAGGTGAACTCATAGCCGGATTCCCCCGCGCCCCTACCCCTAACCCACTCTCCCCGCTACATTTCCCCGCTTTCCTGAACCCGGGGTTGAATCGCGTTTGCCTTATAGCATGACGGGTTTCGGGGCCGGCGAGGGACCGGCGGGAGGGGGCCGGATCCGGATCGAAATCCGGACCGTCAACCACCGCCATTTCAATCCCTCAATCAAACTCCCGAACGATCTCACCGCGCTCGAGGGCGAGGTACGGGAGCGGCTCCGGAAGGAATTCGATCGCGGTCACATTTCGGCCACGGTGCGCTGGACCGAGTTTCCGGAGCGGCCCGCCGGCATCAAGGTGGACCTGGAGCGGGCCCGCCTCGTTGCCGCCAAGCTGCGCGAGCTGCAGACGGTGCTGAAGATCCCCGGCGAGGTGGACCTTGGCCTCGTCGTGAGGCAGCCCGAGGTCATCACTTCCGCCGCCGCGGAAGAGAACGTCGTGACCTGGGCCGAGTTGGAACCGATCGTTGCCCAGGCCACCACCGACTGCAAGACCATGCGCCGGCGAGAAGGGCAGGCGCTGGTCGACGAGCTCCGCCATCGCCTGGATCTGCTCGAGCGCTCGGCGGGTGTGGTCGCCCTCCGTGCGCCGGAACGGGTGGTCCGGGAGCGGGACCGGCTCCGGCAGGCGGTCTCACAACTGATGGACGGCAAGGCGCTGGACGAGGCGCGCCTGGCCCAGGAAATCGCCTTCCTGGCGGACAAGCTGGACATTACCGAAGAGCTGGTGCGCTTCGGGGCCCACGTGAAAGCATGCCGGGCAGCCTTGGCCAGTGAGCAGCCGGTGGGCAAGCAACTCGGCTTCCTGGCGCAGGAGTTGGGGCGCGAGGTGAACACCATGGGCTCCAAGGCCAACGACGCCGACATTGTCCAGCAGGTCATCGCCATGAAAGGCGAGCTGGAGAAGTTTCGGGAACAGCTCGAGAACCTGGAGTGACGCCCTTCCTGCTGGTCCTCTCGTCGCCCTCGGGTGGCGGGAAATCGACCATTCGGGATCGGCTGATCCGGAACCGCAAGCGGAAATTGCGTTACTCGGTGTCGGCCACGACCCGGGCCCGTCGAATCGGAGAACGCAACGGCCGGGACTACTATTTCCTGAGCCTGGACGAGTTTGAGCACCGAGAGAAGACGGGCGAGTTCCTGGAAACGGCCACCTACGGCGGGCAGCGTTACGGTACCCTGCGCAACGAGGTGGAGCGAATTCTCGGCCGGGGGAAGATCCCGGTGCTGGAAATCGAAGTGCAGGGTGCCCGCCAGGTGCGGCAACGGTTCGGCAACGCGGTGCATGTCTTTGTGCTGCCGCCGTCGGGTCGCTCGCTGGTGCAGCGGCTCAAGGCTCGCGGGACGGAGGAACCGGCCGCGGTGCGCCGCCGGATGCAGCACGCGATCGACGAGTTCGGCGCCGTGACCGAGTACGACTACGTGGTGGTAAACGACGATCTGGACGCTGCGGTTGAGCGGCTCGAGGCCATCGTCGACGCCGAGGTCCAGCGGGTGGCCCGGCAGGAAGGGTTGCGAGGATTCGTGGAGACGCTGCGGCGGGAAGTGACGGCAGCGGCTGAAAGAGTATAGGACTGAACCTGAACCCAAAGGCAGCAAGCAATGCGCATCATTACTCCCGTGGAGGCCGCCAAGCAGGCGGGCAACAAGTACCTTGGCGTGCTGGTCGCCGCCAAGTTCGCCCGGCATCTGAACGAACTTCCCAAGGAGCGGATCACCGACCGGAGCCAGAAGCTCACGACCATGGCCATTGATCACCTTGTCAACGGCGATCTGACCTACAAGCTCCTCCGCCGGCGTCGCACGGAGGCCTGATGGTGTGGGCAGGCCGCCACGTCGTGCTCGGCGTGTCGGGCGGGATCGCCAGCTATAAGAGCTGCATCCTCGCCCGCCGCCTCGCCGAGGCCGGCGCCCGGGTCGACGTCATCCTTACTCATGGGGCCGCGGAATTTGTGCGGCCCCTCGCCTTTGAGGCCCTGACCGGCCGCAGCGTCCTCACTTCCCTCTGGGACCGGGACGGAGCGCTGTCTCACATTCGCCTGGCGCAGGACGCCGATCTGATCGTCGCGGCGCCGGCCACCGCCCACTTGATCGCGAGGGTGGCTCAGGGGATGGGCGACGACTTCCTCACCACGCTCCTGCTTGCCCGCACCGTCCCGGTCCTCATCGCGCCTGCCATGAACGACGAGATGTACGCGAACCCGGCCACTCAGGCCAACCTCGCCACGCTGCGGCAACGCAGCTTCGAGTTCGTCGGGCCCGAGGTCGGCGCGCTCGCCGAAGGGCCTTCGGATCGCCCGGGGCGGATGTCGGAACCGGAGACCATCCTGGCTCATGCGGCGCGGCTGCTGCGCCGGGGTGGCCCGCTCAAGGGGCGCCGTGTGGTGGTGACCGCGGGGCCCACCCGGGAACCGATCGATCCGGTGCGAGTGGTGACGAACCGCTCCAGTGGGAAGATGGGATATTGCCTGGCCGAGGCGGCATGGGAACGCGGCGCTGAGGTGGTGCTGGTGAGCGGCCCCTCGGGGCTGGAGGCGCCGACTGGAGTTCAGCTCCGGCGGATCGAGACCACCGCGGAGCTCGAGGCCGTGGTCCGGGCCGAACTTCCCCGGGCGGACGTCCTCATCATGGCCGCGGCCCCCGCCGACTTTCGCCCCAGCGATCCGAGTCGAACCAAACGGCCCCGGATGGATGGTGCTCTGGCCATCCCGATGGAGCCCACCACCGACATTCTGACGGCCACCGCACCCCATCGAAAGCGCGGGAGTGTCATGGTGGGCTTTGCGCTGGAAACGGGCGATGCAGTCGCCAAGGCCCAGGCGAAGCTGGAGCGGAAGGCGCTGGACCTGATCGTCGTGAACGATGCGCTGGAGCCGGGGGCCGGGTTCGAACTCGACACCAATCGGGTGGCGATCCTGGACCGCGAGGGGAACTCGCAGATCCTGCCGCTCCAGTCGAAACGCGAAACGGCCGAGGCCATTCTCAGTGCCGTGGAGGCGCGCCTTGTCCGATAGTCGTTGGCGATATCTGGCGCAGCAAGCGGAGCTCGGGGGAGATGAGGTGGTTCTCAGTGCCGAGTTCCGAGTTCCGAGTTCCGAGATGGCTCCTCGAGCGCTGGAGGCTGTTTCACCTGAGAGACTGGTGAAGGCCGCTGCTTCTCCCGAACCTGAAATCCGAGGCGCGGAACTCCATGCTCGGGGTTCGGAGCCCGAAGCAGCGAAGTCACCTCTCGGAACTCGGAACTCGGAACTCGGGACTGTGGTCTCGGAACTCGGAACCGTGGTCTCGGAACTCGGGACTGGGCAGTTGCCACTCCCGAAATGGCGGAAGCATCTTCCACCCATCCCCGGTCCCGGCCTGACCGTCGAACTCCCCCCGCACGCACTGGTGGGCGACGAGATCGGCTCGCTCGAGACGCTGGTGGCGGTGGCGGAGCTGGTCCGGGGTTGCCGCAAGTGCAGTCTCTGCGAGGGACGGACCAACACTGTCCCCGGCGAGGGGAGTCCGAAGGCCCGGCTCATGTTTGTGGGGGAGGGCCCGGGGGACACCGAGGACAAGACCGGACGACCCTTCGTTGGACGAGCGGGTGATCTGCTGAATCAGATCCTGGCCTCTATCGAGATCGCCCGTGAATCGGTATACATTGCGAACATCGTGAAGTGCCGGCCCCCGCAGAACCGGAAGCCCTTGCCGGATGAAGCCGCGGCCTGCCTCCCGTATCTCCATCGCCAAATCGAGCTCATCCGCCCGAAGGTGATCGTGGCGCTCGGGGGAACCGCCGCGGAATCGCTGCTCGGCGTGAAGAAGAGCCTTGGAGAAATGCGCGGCAAGGTGCACACGCTTGGCGGCATCCCGCTCGTCGCCACCTATCACCCGGCCGCGCTCCTTCGTAACCCGAACTGGAAGAAGCCGACCTGGGATGACATCCGTATCGCCCGCCAGCTCCTCGATCGCTGATACCCTCGGCGGCCGGGCCATCCCCTGGAGCAACGAAGCCGAACAAGCGGTTCTCGGCGCCATGATGCTGGATCAGGACGCCGCGCTTCGTGCGTCCGAACTCCTGGACGACTCCCTCTTCTACCGCGAGAGCCACCGCCGCCTGTTCCGCGCCATGCGGCGGCTCACTGAGCAACGGGTGGTCATCGACCACATCACGCTACGCGACGAACTCTCCCGTACCGGCGAGCTGGAGGAGGCGGGCGGCGTCGGGTTTCTGGCCGAACTGCTCGATGCCGTCCCCACCGCCGCGAATCTCGAGTTCCACGTCCGCATCGTGCGGGAAAAGGCCATCCTCCGCCAGCTGATCGAGGCCTCCACCGCCGTTATTCAGCAGGTCTATGAGGGAACGACCACTGCCAGCGACCTGCTCGACTCGGCCGAGTCCCGAATCTTCCACATTTCGCAGACCCGGCAAATCGAGGGATTCAGCCGCCTGAAAGAGATGCTCTGGCCAACAATGGAGCGCATAGAATTGCTCCATAAGAGCGGGAAAAGGATCACGGGAGTTCCCAGCGGCTTCTTAGATTTGGATGAGTTGACCAGCGGGTTCCAGAAGTCGGAACTCATCATCGTGGCGGCTCGGCCGTCCATGGGGAAGACCGCCTTCTGCCTCAACCTGGCCGCTCACGCGGCCATCGAGGGCCACACGGGGGTGGCGGTGTTCTCCCTGGAAATGTCCAAGGAGGCGCTGGTGCAGCGGTTGCTTTGCGCGGAAGGGATGGTGGATGCCCAGCGGGTCCGCCGGGGCATGTTGAGCGATGCCGATTTCACCCGGTTGGCCCGGGCGGCGGGGGTCTTGTCGGGTTGCCCGATCTGGATCGACGATCAGCCGTCACTCACCCTGTTGGAGATGCGCTCCAAGGCCCGCCGGCTCCGAATGGAAAACGAGATCGGCCTGGTCATTGTGGACTACCTGCAGCTGATGCGGAGTCCAGGGTACGCGGAGAACCGAGTCCAGGAAATCTCGGATATCTCCCGGTCGCTGAAGGGGCTGGCCCGGGAGCTGGAAATCCCGGTGATCGCGCTCTCCCAGCTTTCCCGGGCCTCCGAGCAGCGCGGCGGTGACCGTAAACCGATCCTCTCCGACCTGCGCGACTCCGGCGCCATCGAGCAGGATGCTGACGTAGTGATCTTCATCCATCGGCCTGAGATGTATGAAGGGAAAACCGACAAAGAGGGGAACAGTCTCGAGGGGAAAGCCGAGGTCATGGTGGCTAAACACCGCAACGGGCCGACCGGCCACATCAACCTGACCTTTCATAAGCAGTTCACGCGGTTCGATAACTACAGCGATCGGCAGGAGCCGGAGGATGGGTAACGGCGGGACGGCGGTAGGGCTGGACGGCGGAACGAAACGGGTGTGGGTCGTCCCGGCGTACCGCCGTACCGCCCCGCGAGCAGGAGTGACTGGATGACGCGGGCCCATTCCGTCTACCGCTGCGTCGAGTGCGGGCATGATCACCCCAAGTGGGCCGGCCGTTGCGATGCCTGCGGCGAATGGAACAGTGTGGCCGAGGAGCCGCTGGTCCTGACCGCCGTTCCGCCGTCCCGCCGGGGTGGCCGGGCGGGGAAGGGCGGTACCGCCCCGTCCGCCGTTCCCGCCCGCCTGCGAGACATCGAAGAATCCCGCCTCACCCGCTGGTGTACCGACCTCCCGGAATTCGACTTCGTCCTGGGCGGCGGCATCGTCCCCGGCTCCATGACGCTGGTCGGAGGCGAGCCCGGGATCGGGAAGTCCACGTTGCTCATGCAGGCCGCAGCGCGGCTGGAGGCCACCGGACGGCGGGTCCTGTACGCCAGCGGTGAGGAATCTCCGGAACAGCTCCGACTCCGCGCCGACCGGCTCGAGGAGGACGCGGGCCCAGTCCACGTTCTGGGCGAGACCCGCCTTGAGGCGATTCTCGACGCCGCCGGCGCCCTGGGCTCGGAGCTGGTCATCCTCGACTCCATTCAAACGGTGTATACCGACCTGCTCGAAAGCGCCCCCGGCAACGTGGGTCAGGTCCGGGAGTGCTCGGCCCGCCTCATGCGCTTCGCCAAGGAGACCGGCGCCGCCGTGATCGTCGTGGGACACGTCACCAAGGGCGGCGGAATCGCGGGACCCAAGACCCTGGAACACATCGTGGACACGGTGCTGTACTTCGAGGGCGAGGCCTCGTTGGATTACCGGCTGCTCCGCGCCACCAAGAACCGCTTCGGGTCGGTGGACGAGATCGGCGTGTTCTCGATGACCGAGCGCGGACTGGTCGCCGTCCCTAATCCTTCGGCCCTTTTCCTCCAGGCTCGGTCGGCGGGGATCAGCGGCAGTGCGGTCACTGCGCTGATGGAGGGAACCCGGCCAGTGCTGGTCGAGGTTCAGGCGCTGGCCGCTCGCTCGGGGTTTGGCACCCCGCAACGAGTCGCCACCGGTCTGGATCAGAAGCGCCTCGCGGTGCTCCTCGCGGTCCTTGAGCGCCGAGGGGGGATCTCCTTCGCGGACCTCGATGTGTTCGTGCAGGTGACGGCCGGGGTGAGGCTCAATGAGCCTGCCGCTGACCTGGCGGTGGCGGCGGCCCTTCTCTCCAGCGTCCACAACCGACCCGCGCCTCCCGATGTGCTCTTTCTGGGGGAGATCGGCCTGGGCGGCGAGGTGCGTCCGATCGGTGGCGTCGAGCGCCGGCTGGCCGAGGCCACCCGACTTGGGTTCCGGCGGGTGTACGCCTCGGGACGGACCGCCGGCCTCGTTTCGGGTCTTACGCTGATCGGCCTCGATCACGTCGAGCAGCTGGTACTGGCCCTTGCCGCGTGACATCGGTGTCATCGTCGTTGCGGCTGGCCAGGGGCTGCGCCTCGGTGGGGAGGCACCCAAGCAGTTCCAGTTGATTGATGGGGTGCCGATGTTGCTCCGGGCACTCCGGCCCTTCACCTCGCACCCCGAGGTGGTGCAGGTGGTCGTCGTGGTGCCGGCCTCGGAGGAGGCGGCGCCGCCGCCCTGGCTGGCCGGACTCATCGGCGGGACCCTGAGTGTGGTGGCGGGTGGCGTGGAGCGGAGCGACTCGGTGGCCGCCGGTCTCGGTGCGCTGGTGCCAGAGTGTCGACTGGTGCTGGTGCACGACGCGGCCCGGCCGTTCGTGGACCGCCAGACCATCGATGCCGTCATCAGCGCCGCCCGACAGGGCGGGAGCGCGGTGCCGGCGATCGCGGTCGGGGACACCCTCAAGGAAACCACCGCGGACGACCAGGGAAATCGAGTGGAGCGAACGGTGCCCCGCGAGCGCTTGTGGCGGGCTCAGACCCCACAAGGATTCCCGCGCGGCATCCTGGAGCGGGCCTATGAGGCTGCCCGGCGCGACGGCGTCACCGCCACCGATGATGCGACGCTGGTGGAACGATTGGGCGAGCGAGTGGTGCTGGTGCCCGGCTCCAGTCGAAATCTCAAGGTCACCTCCCCGGACGACCTGCTCCTGGCAGAGCTGCTGGCGAGGAGACTCGGGTGATTCTCCAGTTCCGCGCCCCGGCGGATGTGCGGGCGGTTCTGGTCGCTGTGCGGGGGCACTTGAGAGCGGGGAAGTTGCTCGGTTACCCGACCGAGACGGTCTACGGTCTCGGCTCGGCGCCCCGGGACGACGCCCTCACCGCGTTGGCCGAGCTCAAGGGCAGGCCAACGAGCAAGCCCTTCCTCCTCCTCGTTGCCAGCCGGACCATGGCCGAGAAGTGGGGACTGCACTTCACGCCTGGGGCCGACGCGCTGGCTCGGGCTTTTTGGCCGGGTCCGCTGACGCTCGCCCTCAAAGGGGGCGAGGGCAAACTGCCTGAGATGCTGCGGGGGCCGGAAGGGGGAATCGCGGTGCGGCACACCTCGCAGAAGCAAGTCGCCGCTCTCATCGAGGCGTTGGGGGAGCCACTCACCTCCACCTCGGCCAATCGCCCAGGTCAGCAACCGGCGCCGGGTGCGGTACAGCTGGCGGAACTCTTCGCCGCCGAGGTCACTCGCGGGGAGCTGCTCATCCTCGATGGCGGAGCCCTCGGGAACGCGCCGCCATCAACCCTGGTGGATTGTACCGCTTCCGAACCGAGGCTGATTCGTGAAGGGGCCATTCCACGCCAGGAGCTGAGGAGAGCGGTGGGGAGCTTGGCGGAGTGAGGACCGTCAACAGTCACCAGTAAACAGTGAACAGTGAACGGTAAACAGGAGGTGAAGGTCGAGGTTTCCCTGGGGGAGCCGGAGCATCACCACGAGTCGCCGGTTCCTTGTCTACTGTTCACCGTTTACTAGCAAAGAGGAAGGGTAGTCCTCGGGATGAACATCCTTCTGGTCTGCACCGGCAACACCTGCCGAACCCCGATGGCCGAGGCGCTGATGCGTGAGGCCTTGCAGGCGCGGGGGATCAGCCACATCGCCGTCTCCTCGGCCGGCACCGGCGCCTGGGACGGCGCGCCGGTGTCCGAGGGCGCCTATCTCGTGGCGCTCGAACACGACCTTGACCTCTCGGCTCACCGGGCTCGGCTGCTGAGCCGGGATTCGGTTGATCGTGCGGACCTCGTCCTGACCATGGCTCGGCATCACCGCGCCCGCGTCGAGGAACTCGGTGGGGCGGGGAAGACCTGGCTGCTGGGTGAATACGCCGGCCGGTCGGGCCCGAGCGCCGAAGTGAGCGATCCCTTCGGCGGGGAGTTGGAGAGTTACCGGCAGACATTCGGAGAGTTGGAGGATCTCATTGGGGCCGCCGTGATCAGGCTCGAAAAGGAGGGCCTCGGTGGTCGGCGGTAGCACTCGGGTGTTTGCGATCCTCGGCTCACCGGTGACGCACTCGCTGTCGCCGGTAATGCACAATGCCGCATTCCGGGCGCTCGGTCTCGATGCGGTGTACGTCGCGTTGCGCTGCGACGGGGGAGATCTTGCCGATGCCATGCGCCTGCTGACCCGCGCGGGAGGCGGCGGCAACGTCACCGTGCCCCACAAGGAGGCGGCCGCGGCGGTGACGGGACGACCGGCCGAGCGGGTCGCACGACTTGGGGCCTGCAATACCTTCTGGGGTGACGGTGAGGTCATCGCGGGGGAGAACACCGATGTGGATGGCGTCCTCGCCGCGCTCGACGCGCTGGAAGCTCCGCGGAGCGCATGGCTGCTCGCGGGGACAGGGGGTGGGGCCCGAGCGGTGGTTGCCGCTGCGTCGGAGCGGGGGGCCGGAATCGCCGTGCGCTCGCGGGACCCGGGCCGCAAACGGACCTTCGAAGCCTGGGTGCGATCCCAGAACGTTCGGCTGGTGGAATCCCAGAGCTGCGAGGTGCTGATCAACGCGACTCCCCTCGGGCTCCATCCCGGGGATCATCTTCCTATCGCGCTCGATGAGGCGCCGGCCGCCATGGTCGCATTTGACTTGGTCTACACACCGCACGAGACCGTCTGGGTACGACAGATGCGGCAGTCGGGGCTCCGCGCCGCCGATGGCCGGACCATGCTGGTGGCACAGGGGGCCGCCGCCTTCCGTCGCTGGTTCCCCGACGAGGTTCCGGCCACTGAGATCATGCGCGCCGCGGTCGAAGATGCCCTTCGCTAGCATGGTTCGCCACGTCGTGGCGCTGGAGCGGTGGGCCCTCCCGGCCGAATGCCTGTTGTGCCGGGAGGCCATGCCGGCAATCGCGGCGGAGGAGTTGGTCTGTCCACTCTGCCGGTCGCGGTGGCGGAGAATTCCAGAGCCCTTGTGCCCGCGGTGTGGCCAACCGGTCATGCGGGAGGTGGGGTGCCGGATCTGCCCTGACTGGCCCGACGGGCTCCTCGGGGTGCGCAGTGCGGTGTGGCTCGATGGCAACGCCCGCGAGCTGGTGCACCGCCTCAAGTACGAGGGGTGGTGGCGGGCCGCCGACGCGATGGCCTGCACCATGCGGGACCTCACATCGCTGTCACCGCCCGGGCTGTTGGTGCCCCTTCCCCTGTCGGCAAAGCGGCTGAAGGAACGCGGCTACAACCAGGCGGAGCGGATCGCCTCGGCGCTGGGACGGCTGCGCGGCTGGTCGGTCCGACCGGAAGCCCTGGTTCGCCGGCGCGACACCCGGACCCAGACCGCTCTCACTCCCGAAGAGCGGCGGGCCAATGTCGAAGGTGCCTTCGGCGCCCGCGGGGTTCGGGGCCAGCGGGTAGTGGTGGTGGACGACGTCTTCACCACCGGCGCCACCCTCGTCAGCGCGGCCATGGCGCTGCGAGAGGCTGGAGCAAAGGTGGTGGAGGCGGTTACTTTTGCGCGGGCGGTTTTGCCGGTGAGGTAGAGAAGCGGGCCGTAGGCTATGGGCTATGGGCTGCTCCGCTTGAACTTGGAGATCATTGGCAGGAGCCTGGCTCCCCCGGGGGCCGGAACAGCCCACAGCCCATAGCTCATAGCCCATGGCCGCCTGGCACTCTAACTCGGAGACCTGAAAGACCATGACCGTGAAAGTGGGCATCAACGGCTTCGGCCGGATCGGCCGGAATGTGCTCCGGGCGGCGGAAGTGCTCGGCGCCCGCGAACTGGACTTTGTGGCGGTCAACGACCTGACCGACACGAAGACCCTCGCGCACCTGCTCAAGTACGACTCGGTGCACGGCCGATTCAACGGAACCGTGGAGGCCACGGCGGATGGCCTCGTCGTCAACGGTCGTGCCATCAAGGTCCTCTCGCAGAAGGACCCGGCCCAGCTCCCCTGGAAAGACCTCGGGGTGCAGGTGGTGCTTGAATCCACCGGACTCTTCACCGACCGGGAGAAGGCCGCCAAGCACCTCGATGCCGGAGCGAAAAAGGTCGTCATCTCGGCCCCCGCCAAGAATGAGGACATCACCATCGTCGTGGGTGTCAATCACGAGAAGTACGATCCCGAGAATCACCACGTCATTTCCAATGCCAGCTGCACCACCAACTGTCTGGTGCCGGTGGTGAAGGTAGTCCTGGACAACTTCGGGTTCGTCAATGGGTTCATGACCACCGTCCACTCCTATACCAACGACCAGTCGATTCTCGACCTGCCGCATAAGGATCTTCGCCGCGCCCGCGCGGCAGCCATGTCCATCATTCCCACCACCACCGGTGCCGCCAAGGCGACCAGCCTGGTCATTCCGGAGGTGAAGGGCAAGATCGACGGCGTGGCGCTCCGGGTCCCGACCTGCGACGTGTCTGTGGTGGACCTCACCTGCACGGTGAAGAAGACCACGACCATCCAGGACGTCAACGACGCCTTTCGCAAAGCGGCGGCGGGTCCGCTCAAAGGCATCCTCGCCGTGAGCGACGAGCCGCTGGTGTCGGTGGACTACATCGGCAACCTCAACTCCAGCACGGTAGACGCCGCCCTCACCAACGTGATCGACGGTACCCTGGTGCACGTGTCGTCGTGGTACGACAACGAAATGGGCTACTCGGCCCGCTGCGTGGATCTGCTCCGGCACATCGCGGCGCGGCTGTAGGGCCGATGAAACGCACCCTCGCCTCGCTCGACCCGTCCGCCCTCGACGGC
>JBGPJS010000014.1:0-18928 GCA_041485505.1 Gemmatimonadota bacterium
GACTTCGGCGAGCAGGCGATGCAAGTGACCAAGGCAACGGCGGGGCCGAACACCGCCCTGGTGGTGTACTTCGTCACCCAAGACACGCTGCTCTTCTGGGTCACGGCGCCTGGGGCGGAGCGCGGGGTCGTGTTCCGCTACCCTTATCCCCGCGACCAGCTAGCTGCCTTGGTCAGCGCGTATCGCTCAGCGCTCGGCGTAGGGGGTAGCCAGGTGGCTCGGCGGCTCTCGGCTCGGGAGGTGCCACTCGAGGGGGTCGAACGAAGCGGCACGGCCAGCTTGAGCCCGGGAACGGAAACGGCCGATAGCGTCGCCGCTTTGTTGGGGAGGCTGGTCTTCGGTCCCGACTTCATCAAATACCTTCGCGGCGCCACCGAGTTGGTCATCGTCCCTCACGGTCCGCTGAGCCTGGTTCCCTTCGGGGCCCTGATGATTCCAGGGGACAGCGTTCCGCTCGGAGCCAGGCTGGGAATTCGCTACGCGCCGTCGCTCACGGCCCTCGCGGAGAGGGAGGGGAAAGCCGGTACCGCTGGCAATCGCCCGCCGAGGAACGGATGGCGCGGCATGGTGGTGGTGGGTAACCCCACGATGCCGACCTTGGCCGCCGGGG
Source organism: Gemmatimonadota bacterium (assembly GCA_041485505.1). Lineage (GTDB taxonomy): Bacteria > Gemmatimonadota > Gemmatimonadetes > Gemmatimonadales > GWC2-71-9 > JBDUEA01. Next base: position 611 of record JBGPJS010000014.1, read on the forward strand.
AGGGGAAGGCCGTGGCGCTCAACCCTCTCCCCGGCGCAGAGGCGGAGGGCAAGTGGGTCGCCGATCGACTCGGAGTATCGGTCCTGAGCGGCCCAGCCGCCGGCGAGGCCGCAGTCCGAAGGCTGCTGCCCCACGCCCCGCTCATCCACCTGGCCACCCATGGCTATGCTTATGGAACAGAGGACCGGGTCCGGGATTCATTCGTCGCCCTGGCCCCCGGGGACGGCCAGGATGGCCTCCTCACCGTGGGCGAGATCCTGGACGATCCGGCCCTAACGCTTCATGCTGAATTGGTCGTGCTCTCGGCCTGCCAGACCGGACTGGGCGATCTCAAGAATGCGGAAGGCACGGTCGGACTTCAACGGGCCTTTCTGGCCCGGGGGGCGCGAAGCGTGTTGGTGAGCTTGTGGAGCGTGAGTGACGCCGCGACCGCGCTCCTGATGAAGCAGTTCTACACCCATTGGCTGGATGATCGGGACCAGCCGAATAAGGCGGAGGCGCTCCGGCGGGCGCAGGCCGATGTCCGCGCCCGGCCGCAGTTTGAGGAGCCGAGGTTCTGGGCGGCCTTTCAATTGGTGGGGGCGGGGTGAACTGGGCGTGGGACTTGCGCCCCCAAGGGTGAGACCCTTCAAGCGGTCGGTCGCACTGCCGGTTCCTTTCTGCGGGTACTCCCAACGAGAGCCCGTGGTCGCCCTCGGTAAGTCGAGATAGGGACCGACCTTCAGGCGCGGAGTGTGGCCGCGGCTTCGATCCGGTCTCACCGGCCCGGACCCGGGGTCGGTTCGATGGGCCGCAACCACAGATGTTGCGGGTTCGACTCACTCATCATTGGCCCAGGGACGGGCGTCATTGTTAGCGGAGACACCCCCATGTCTTCCCGCCACCGGCGTTTTGCCCCCGTCCTTCTCGTCACGGTCTTCTCCGTTTGCTCCGTCCTCTCCGCCCAGGGCACCGCCTCCCACGACCGCGATCCCTTCGCCCGCGGCAAGCCGATGAGCGAATGGCTGATTCAGGCTCGGCACTACATCCCCGAGATGCGGCGCGAGGCGGTGAAGGCGCTCGCCGCGATGGGGCCCGAGGCAGCCGATGCGGTCCCCACCCTGATCAAGGCGACGCGGGATGACAACGCCGAGGTGCGCTACTGGGCGGTGGAAGGGCTTCGGCGGATGGGGCCGGCCGCCAAGGAGGCCGGGCCGGCCCTGCTGCTGGTTCTGGCCGACGATCAGCGCCCCGCGCAGGAAGTAGCGCGCCAGGCGATCGAGGCGATCGGCCCCGCCGCGGTCCCGCTGCTCCTGAATGCGCTGGCTGATCGGGATCCCTGGGTGCGCTCCAACGCCGCTGAAGCACTGGGAGTCCTGGGCGGCGGTCGGGAGAGAAAAAAAGTAGTGCACGCCCTCGGGCTGCTGTTAGTGGACGACACCCTCCGGGTGCGCGCCTCAGCGGCGTGGGCCGTCGGCAAGATCGGTCCCGAGGCGAAGGACGCGGCCAAACCGCTGGTGGCCGCGCTCCGGGAAGAGATTCGCCGCGATCCCAACTTCGCCGGGGCGGAACAGCGGACGCGGATGCAGAGCATGGTGTTCGCTTTGGGCGCGCTCGGTCCCAAGGCCGCCGACGGCGTTCCCGCTCTTATGACCGTGCTCAACGATGGGAGCGAACCGCTGCAGGTAGCTGCAGCGACCGCGCTGGCCGGGATCGGCGAGCCGGCGGTAAAGCCGCTGGGTACCGCGGTACAGTCGCCGGTGCCGGCCGTCCGCCAGGAAGCGGCGCGCGCCCTCCGCCTCATCGGGCCGAAGGCGGAGCCAGCCGTCCCCGCACTGATTCAGGTCCTGGAGAACACCGATGAACTCGAGGGTGGTCACGATGCCATCATCGCCGTGGCCGACGCGCTCGGCGAGATCGGCAAGAAGGCGAAGAAGGCGTTGAGCGCCTTGGAGAAGCAGGCCAAGAAGAGCGGTTCCGAAGACGTGACCACGGCGCTCCGTCGCGCGATCCGAAAGATCCGGACCGGCGCGTGAGATCGGCGTAGGATACCCAGCCAGCTGACACCTGTGCCCGTGCCGTTGAGCCTTGGTTGAGCCCAGGCATACAGCTTCGGTAGATGAAACACAGAGGCACAGAGGGGGGGCTGACAATGAACTGACAGGCCGGATCATTGGTGCCGCGATCGAAGTGCATCGTGCGTTGGGGCCCGGTCTTCTCGAATCGGCGTATCGAAGTTGCCTTTGCCGGGAGCTTGAAATACGACGGCTTGCATTTCGCGCGGAGGTTCCCTTACCGGTCCGCTACAAGGGAGTGCTTCTTGATTGCGGATACCGGCTTGATCTGATGGTGGAAAATCGTGTGGTAGTGGAACTCAAGGCGGTCGAAAGAGTGCATCCAATAGCCTACAGCCAATTGCTCACCTACCTTCGTCGGGTCGGACTTCTGATCAACTTCAACGCGGAGGTCCTGCGAGCTGGCGTCAAGCGAATCGTGAATGGTTGACCCTCCTCTGTGGCCTCTGTGCCTCTGTGTTTCCTCCGGCTATCAGAGCCTTGAATCGCCCCCTCCGTGCCGCTAAGATATTGCGGTGGCGTTTGTTATCCCATTCCGATCGGCCGATGCCCACCTACGAGTATCAGTGCCCCGAGGGGCATGCTTTCGAGAAGTTCCAGAAGATGACCGAGAAACCGCGGACCCGATGCCCGGTCTGCGGCGCCATGGCCGCGCGCAAGATTTCGGGCGGGGCCGGCCTGGTCTTCAAGGGCACCGGCTTCTACATCACCGACTACGGTAAGGACGGGAAGGGGGCGCGGAAGCCGGAGGGGGCGGAGACCTCGGAGAAGGCGGAGCGGGCGGAGACGTCGCAGAAGGCAGAGAAGGCGGAAAAGACCGAGAAGGCTGAGAAGGCGGGCAAGGCGGAAAAGGCCGAGAAGGCGGAAAAGGCGGAAAAGGCGGAGAAGTCCGCGGTCACCGAGACCAAGGCCACGGTCAAGCCCCCGTCGAGTAAAGGCCAGGGGAAGGCCAAGGAGTGAGCGACGTCATCCGCGCCGAGCTGGCGCGTGTCGCCGCGGCGCTAGGCGCGGACGGGTTGGAGTTTGTGCTCGAGCGCCCCCGCGAGGCCGGACACGGCGATCTCGCGACCAATCTGGCCATGGTGATCGCGAAGGCGCAGAAGGCGAATCCACGTAGAATCGCCGAGCGGATCATCCAGGAGCTCAAGCTCTCGCCGAGCGTGGTCGCCAAGACTGAGATCGCGGGCCCCGGGTTCATCAATTTCTGGCTGGCCCGTGACCAGCTCTCCCGGCTCGCCACGGCGATCCTCGCGGCGGGCCCCGATTACGGCAAGCACGCCTTCGGCGCCGGCCGCCGAATCAATGTGGAGTTCGTCTCAGCCAACCCCACCGGACCCCTCCATGTGGGCCACGGCCGGGGCGCGGCTCTGGGCGACGCGATTGCGTCGCTCTTCGAGTGGACCGGGCATCAGGTCACCCGCGAATTCTACGTCAACGACGCCGGGGTCCAGATCGACCGACTCGCCCAGAGCCTGTGGGCCAAGGTGGAGCAGGAGTTAGATCGGAAGGCCGAGATCCCGGAGGGCGGCTATCACGGCGAGTATCTGAAGGACCTGGCGAAGGAGTTCCTGGCCCAATACCCCGGAGCTGGGGAATTCGAGTACAACGACGCGATCACGAAGTGCAGACAGTTCTCCCTGATCGCGCTGCGACTCGAACAGCAGAAGCTGCTCCAGGACTTTGGCATCCGATTCGAGAAGTGGACTCACGAACAGGCCCTGTATGACGAGGGCAAGGTTGATCGCGCGCTCGCGGTGCTGGCGGAGAAGGGTCTCACCTACGAGAAGGACGGCGCGCTCTGGCTGCGGACCACCGACTTCGGCGACGACAAGGACCGGGTGCTCCGGAAGAGTGACCGCTCCTTCACCTACCTGGTTCCCGATATCGCCTATCACATCGACAAGCACGAGCGCGGCTTCGACCAGGTCATCGATGTCTGGGGCGCCGATCACCATGGCTATGTGCCCCGGATGCGATCGGTGCTCAAGGCCCTGGGCTACGCTGATGATTTTTTCGATGTGGCGCTGGTCCAGCTGGTGAAAGTCATGAAGGGTGGCGAAGAGGTAAAGATGTCCAAACGCTCGGGCGAGTTCGTCACCCTGCGCGATCTGATCGAGGACGTCGGTGTCGACGCGGCGCGCTACTTCTTCCTCATGCGCAAAGGGGACGCCCAGTGCGTGTTCGACGTGGACCTGGCCAAGAGCCAGACCGACGAGAATCCGATCTTCTATGTCCAGATGGCCCACGCCCGTCTGAGCGGCATCTTCCGGACCGCCGAGCGCGACCCCGACTCGGTCACCGGGGAGTTTGACTTGCAGGGGCTCCGGGCGCCCGAAGACCTCGAGCTACTCAAGAAGCTCGGTGCCTTTCCTGAGGTGGTCGAGAAGGCGGCACGGGACCGGGAGCCCCACCGCATCACCGTGTATCTGCACGAACTCGCCACCACCGTCCATGGCTGGTATCATCGAACCCGGACCGTCGGGGAGGCGCCCAAGGTGGAACAGGCGCGGCTCCTGCTCGGCCGCGCTGCCCGCATCGTCCTTGCCAACGGCCTCACCCTGCTCGGTCTCTCGGCCCCGGATCGGATGTGAACCCATGAGCCTGCTCGTCGTCGGCAGCGTGGCGCTCGACTCGGTCTACACCCCCTTTGGCGAGACCACGGACGCCATCGGCGGATCCGCCGTCTACTTCAGCGTGGCCGCCTCGTTGCTCAGTCCGGTGCAGGTGGTCGGCGTGGTGGGCACCGACTATCCCATGGACCAGCTGCGGAATCTGGCGGGGCGGGGGATCGACTGGTCCGGCGTCACCCAGGAGGCCGGCGAGAGTTTCCGGTGGAAAGGGAAGTACTCCTACGACCTGCAGAGCCGGGAGACCCTGGAGACCCGCCTGGGAGTGTTCGCCACCTTCCAGCCCAAGCTGCCCCCCGGGTTTACCGCGGCGGAGTACCTGTTCCTCGGTAACATCGATCCGGAGCTTCAACTCGGGGTGCTGGACCAGGTCCGTCGGCCCAAGCTGGTCGTCTGCGACACCATGAATTATTGGATCGAGGGGAAGAAGCCGGCGCTGCTGGATCTGCTCAAGCGGGTGGACATTCTGATGGTCAACGACAGTGAGGCGCGGGAACTCTCGGGGGACTGGAACATCCATCGGGCCGGGCGCTGGATCCTGGAGCGGGGCCCCCGGCGCGTGGTCATCAAGCAGGGCGAGTTCGGCGCCCTGCTGATCGAGCCGGGCCGCACCTTTTACGTCCCGGCGTTGCCGCTCGAGGAGGTGTTCGACCCGACCGGGGCCGGGGACTGCTTCGCCGGCGGGTTCATGGGGTACCTGGCCCGCACCGCCGATCTCTCGAGCGACAACCTCCGCCGAGCCATGATCTACGGAGCCACCATGGGATCCTACGCCGTCCAGCATTTCGGCATTCGAGGCTTCGAGCAGGTGACGCTTCAGGCGGTCGAAGCCCGGGTGCAGCAGTTCAAGGATCTCACTCACGTGGCGCTCGCGGAGCGGCTGCAGTGACCGAACGCCAGTATGCCGCCGCGGGGGTGGACCTGGCCGGGGCCGATGAGGCCAAGGTCCGGATCGGGCGAATGGTTGCCGCGACCCGCACCGCCCTCTCCGTGGGAGAGATCGGCGCGTTCGGGGGCATGGTCCGGGTGCCGCCCGGCATGCGGAAGCCGGTGCTGGTGATGAGCACCGACGGCGTCGGCACCAAGGTGCTGGTGGCCCTGGACGCCGGCCGCTTCGATTCGGTGGGCGAGGATCTGGTCAATCATTGCGTCAACGACATCCTGGTCCACGCCGCTCGGCCGATCGCCTTCCTGGACTACATCGCGGGCTCCGGCCTCAGCGTGGAGCAGATCTCCAATCTGGTCAAGGGAATTGCCCGCGGGTGCAAGGCGCACGACATGGCACTGGCCGGTGGAGAAACGGCGCAGATGCCGGGGCTTTACCAGCCCGGCAATTATGACCTGGCCGGCACAATCGTCGGGGTGGTGGAGGAGGACGCCGCGCTGCACGGTGATCGGGTCCGTCCCGGCGATGTCCTGCTGGCCTACGAGTCCACCGGGCTTCACACCAATGGTTACACCCTGGCACGGCGGATCCTCTTTCAGCAAATGAAACTCCAAGTCGCGGATCAACTTGGAGATACGGGAGAGAGCGTGGCCGATGCCCTGCTCACGGTTCACCGCAGCTACGCCGCCTCGGTGATGCCCGTCATTGGGCGGATACACGGAATAGCGCATATCACTGGGGGCGGGATTCCCGGCAACCTGGTGCGGATCTTGCCCCCCGCCTGCGACGCGGTGGTGGATTCGAGGAGTTGGACCCTTCCGCCGCTCTTCGCCCTGTTGCAGAAGGCCGGAAAGATCGCGACCGAGGAAATGCGCGATGTGTTCAACCTCGGCGTCGGCCTGATCGCCGTCCTCCCGTCCGATGCAGTCGCTGCCGTGCAGGCTGCGGCCCGCGCGGCAGGGGTCTCTACTTGGGTTCTGGGCGAGATCGGGGTCGGGACCAGGACGGTGCGATTCACCTGAGAACGGAGGCAATCCGATGCGCAGGACCCTTACTCTGCTTTCCAACCTGGTCGCCTTTGCCGCGGCGGCCCCGCTGACGGCCCAGGGAAACCCGCAGTGCAGCGGCTTCAGCGGCCAGTCGCAAACCGTGTGCAACGCGGCCTTTGACGGGACCCAGGTTTTCCACCCGGTACTCGGTCTTCTCACCAGCGGTGGCAATCCGGTGATCGGGACCGCCCGCACCCTCGGTGGATTCTTCCATCTTTCACTGGCGGCGCGAGTCAATGCAACCCGGTTGCGGACCCCGGACCTCAATTTCGATGGCAGTACCAATACGGTCGCTGAGGCGAAGAATCTCATCGCTCCCTCGCCGGTTGTGGAAGCGGCGCTGGGGATTTTCCGGGGCATCAACAACGGACTCCTTTCAGTCGATGCCCTGGCCTCGGCCCAACTTCTGCCGACCACCCAGATCGACAACCTGACCGTCGACCCGAACGCTCGAAAGCTCGGCAGCATTGCGCTGGGCTTGGGGTATGGCGCCAAGGTTGGCATCAGCAACGGCCGGGGACCGATTCCCGCCATCTCGGTGAGCGCGATGCGCCGCGACATTCCACAGCTTACCTACGGTAAGGCGACCCTGACGACCACCGACCGCTACCGCTACTCGGTCGATCTCCAGGCCACCAACCTCCGGGCTATGGCCGGCTATCACCTGGCCATCCTGAGCGTTGTCGCCGGCCTGGGCTGGGACAAGTACACCGGCACCGCCCAGGCGTCCTATCTCGATCCCACCGACAACACCACGGTTCAGACTCCGGCGGCGCTTCATCTCGACAACACCCGGACCATGATCTTCGCCGATGCGGCCCTCGACTTTCCGCTTGTGAAGCTCGCGGCCGAAGCCGGCTACCAGTTCGGTAAGGCGGCGACCCTCTCCACCACCTTCACTGGTAACGATCCGGCGGCCAGTCGACTGTTCGCGAGCGCCGCGGTACGCTTCAGCTTCTGAGTAAATCGGCCGATACTCTGAGCGACAGGAGGACTCTGGGCCGCAAAGCAGCGCGGAACAACGCGGATTAGGGGAGAGAACGGTGGCAGTCCAGCGTCGGCGTACATCCGCGATTCTCTGCGGCCTCCTCCTTGGCTCGGGCGCCGTTCTCTCCGCCCAAAGCCCCGACTGCCCCGCCGATACCCTTCCCGCAGGCAAGGTCTGTAACGCCGGCGTCGATGCGGTGACCGTCATGCATCCCGTGGCGGGACTCCTGTTGAGTGGCGGCAATCCGGTACCCGGCACCGCCGGCGCCTCCGGAAAGTTCGGTAGCTTCCGATTGACCGCCCGGGTGGGGTTCGCGCAGATGACGCTGCCCGACCCGTCTTACGCCGGCGCTTCCGACACCGTCCCGGCCTCGAAGCGACTCATCGTCCCGGCGCCGAGGGCGGATCTGGCTCTGGGGCTGTTCAGCAAGAAGCTGTCTCTGGGAACGGTCGCGGTCGATCTCCTGGGCTCGGTAGTCTTTCTCCCGGTCGGCGTGACCAACCGGGTGCGCTTGGATCCCAACGTGCGCCAACTCGCTGGTATCGGATTGGGATTCGGCTTCGGGTTTCGCGCCGCGTTGATGAGTCCGGGGGCCATGCCGACGGTTTCCCTGGGCGTGATGAAGCGGAACCTGCCGACCCTGGTATACGGCAACCTCCCGGCCGGCGACAACTACTCCTACGGGTTCAATGTGAGCGCCATCAACGTCCGGCTGATCGCCGGCCGGAAGTTTTCGATCCTCAGCCTGAGTGCGGGGGCGGGGATGGATCTCTACGGCGGAAGCGCGACGGTATCCTTCCGCGATCCAGCCGCACCCGCGACGGTGCAGACGCCGATCACGCTCAAGCTCAGCGGATCGCGGATCATGACCCTGCTCAACGCCGGGCTGGAGTTTCCGCTGGTCAGCCTGTTCGGAGAAGCCGGATTTCAGATCGGCAGCAAGAGCACGGTCACCACCATCTTCGAAAAGAACGACCCCAGCGCCGGCAAGTTTTACGGCGGCCTCGGCGCCAGCCTGCGTCTATAACCACCCGCCGATTGCCGGGCCAAGCTGTCGTGGAGGCTGGCCCTTCATCCGAAGCTCGATTCACTAAACTACCTACCACGGATGACACGGAGTCATCCGTTCTTATCCGTAGTAACGCAGTTGCGGAGGCCGGCCTCCGATCCGATGTTGGGTTCCGCGAACTGCCTACCACGGATGACGCGGAAAACGCGGATGACACGGATCGCGCCGCAGCCGAGGCGGGTTCACAAACCGAGTCGACGACAATTGCAATTGTGCGTTTGGGTTCGGAGGGTGGTTTGGAAGGCGGAGCATTCCGTGTGGTCCGCGTCATCCGCTTTCATCCGCGGTAAGCCGTTGCGGAGGCCGGCTCCCGATCCCAATCCAGCCACCGCCAACCGTCTGACGGGGAAGGGCCGGGGCCTGCGGCTGGTGGCAAAGCCATCATCACTCCGGTAAAATTCACCCTTCCTCCGCATTTCTTTGCGGCCAACAGGGGTTCTGAATTGGTTCGCTCTTCGACATGAACGAGACCGAAGCCATGCGCCGGGCCCTGGATCTCGCGTGGCGCGGGTGGGGTCGGGTCCATCCCAACCCGATGGTCGGCGCGGTCGTACTGCGGAGCGGCATCGTGATCGGGGAGGGGTACCACGCCGAGTTCGGCGGCCCCCATGCCGAGGCCGCGGCCATCGCGGCGGCGGGGCGTTTCGCACGGGGGTGCACTCTGGTCGTGACCCTCGAACCCTGCGATCACCTGGGCCAGCAGCCCCCTTGCACCGGACTTATTCAGGAAGCGGGGATCGACCGCGTAATCGTGGCGACCCGAGATCCCAATCCGGTGGCGGCCGGCGGGGCCGCCCATCTCGCGGAATTGGGGGTGCGCTGCGAGCTGGGCCTCCTGACCGAGTCGGCCCAGGCCCAGAACGCCATCTTTCTGCATCGGTTCCTCCAGCCCGAGCGCCCGTTCGTCGCCCTCAAGCTCGCCACCACGATCGACAATCGGATCGCCGACCGGGCCGGCCGCTCCCGCTGGATTTCCGGGGAGGAGTCCCGGGATTTCGTCCACTGGCTTCGCGCCGGGTTCGACGCGATCGGCGTCGGCGGCCACACCGCGCGGGTGGATGACGCCTCGCTCACGGTCCGGGGAGCGGTGGTGCCCAGGACCCCGCCGCTCCGGGTCGTCTTCGACCGCCACGCCGAGTGCCCCCTTTCGCTCAATCTGATCCGGACCGCCGCCGAGACACCCACCACGATGGTCGTGGGATCCGCCGCCCCGACGGCCCGGATCACCGCGCTTGACGGGGCGGGGGTCAAGGTAATCCGCGCTCTCTCCTTGGTTGCGGGGCTCCGGTCGCTCCGGGAGCAGGGAGTCGAGTCCATTCTCATCGAAGGCGGTGGCCGGCTGGCCGGCGCGCTGCTCGAAGCCGGTCTGGTGGATCGCTATTATTGGATCCAATCTCCTCTCTGGCTTGGCGAGTCCGGCATCCCGGCCATTTCGGGCCTTCCGGGTGCCGGGCTCGTGGAAGCCGAACGCTGGCAGGTCGTCGAGCGACGCCCCCTCGGCGAGGATACCTTACTCGTTATGGATCGCCGCGCATGTTCACCGGCCTCGTAACAGCGGTCGGAACGGTTCGGAGCGTCCGCCGCGACGAGGCCGGCCTCACTCTGACCATCCGGGCTGCCTACCGGGGCCTCAAGAAGGGGGAGAGCGTCGCCGTGGACGGCGCCTGCCTGACAGTGGCGCGCACCGGCACGGGATGGTTCGCGGCTCAGGTCATCCGGACCTCGCTCGATCGCACCCGGTTTGGCGACTTCGCCACCGGCACCCGGGTGAATCTCGAGCGCGCGCTTCGGGCCGGCGACCGGCTCGGTGGTCACCTGGTGCAAGGGCACGTGGACGGTCTCGGCCGGATCGAACGGGTGGAGCAGCGGGAGGACGCCCGCTTGCTCGATATCCGGGTTCCCGCGCCGGTGTTCGCGGTCTCGGTGCCCCTGGGCTCGATCACGGTGGACGGGGTGAGTCTCACGGTCAACGCGATTCCGGCTCCCGAGGTCATTCAGATCTCGCTGATTCCGTTTACCTTAGAGCACACCACGCTGGGCCTCCGGACCCTGGGAGACTGGGTTCATCTGGAGGGGGATCTGATCGGGAAGTACGTCGCTGCTTACTTGAAGGCGGCCAGCGGCCAGCCGCCAGTTGCCAGCAAACCGCTGGTCCCTGGGAGCCGGCAGCCGGCGGCTGGAAGCCACCAATGACCTTCGGCACCATCGAGCAGGCCATCGAGGATCTGCGCAACGGCAAGATCGTCATCGTCGCCGACGACGAAGGACGGGAGAACGAAGGCGACCTGATCTGCGCGGCCGAGCTGCTCACACCCGAGATGGTCAACTTCATGGCGACCCACGGTCGGGGGCTGGTCTGCCTGGCCCTGACCCCGGAGCGCTGCGACCAGCTGGGTCTCCCGCAGATGGCCGATCGGAACACCGAGGGCCAGCGGACCGCCTTTACCGTCACCATCGATGCCGACCACCGCTTCGGCGTCACCACCGGCATCTCCGCCGCGGACCGCGCGGCGACCATTCATGTGGCCATCAATCCCGCCACCGCGCCCGGCGACCTGCTCCGTCCCGGCCACGTCATGCCGCTCCGCGCCAAGCCGGGCGGAGTGCTTCAGCGGGTGGGCCATACCGAGGCCTCCGTCGACATGGCCCGCATGGCCGGGCTGTACCCGGCGGGTGTGATCTGTGAAATCCTGAGCGAGGACGGATCGATGGCGCGCCGGCCCGAGCTCGAGAGCTTCGCGACCAGGCACGGCCTCACGTTCGTGACCGTGGCCCAGCTGGTGGCCCATCGACTCAAGACCGAACAGCTGGTCCATCGGGTGGCCGTGGCCCGCTTGCCCACCGGGTACGGAGAATTCGAAATCGTTGCTTATCAGAACGACGTTGATCGCGCTGAGCATCTGGCGCTGGTCCTCGGCGAAGTCGCGGGGAAGAAGAGTGTACTGGTCCGCATGCACTCCAAGTGCCTCACCGGGGACGTGTTTGGCTCCCGGCGCTGCGACTGCGGACCCCAACTCCAAGGCGCCATGGCGATGATCGCCCGGGAGGGGCGGGGGGCGATCGTCTATCTCGACCAGGAAGGGCGGGGGATCGGCCTCCTCAACAAGATCAAGGCTTACGCGCTCCAGGATCAGGGGAGTGATACCGTCCAGGCCAATCAGCGGCTCGGGTTCGCGCCCGATCTGCGGAACTACGGCATCGGGGCCCAGATTCTCCGCGATCTTGGCCTCTCCTCCATCCGGGTGATGACCAACAATCCCCGCAAGCTGGTCGGGCTCGAGGGGTACGGTCTGGAGATTGTGGAACGGGTTCCCCTGGTGACCGATCCGAACGAGATCAACCGCGGCTATCTCGACGTCAAACGCGACAAGCTCGGCCACCTCCTCACTCACTGACTCATGGCGGAACTCTCCGGGCGACTCCGGCCCGTTGGGCGGGTCGCCGTTCTCGTCAGCCGCTACAACGAGGTGGTCACTTCCCGCCTGCTCCGCGGGGCGCTCGACGCCTGTCGTGAGGCCGGCCTCCCGGACCCGGCGGTGGACGTCTTCTGGGTTCCGGGCGCCTTCGAGCTGGGGGCGGTCGCGTCCGCTGCGGCAGCCACCGGCCGCTACGCCTGCCTGGTGGCGTTGGGCGCCGTGATCCGGGGCGAGACCGCCCACTTCGAGTACGTGGCGGGAGAAGCGGCCCGCAGTCTCAGTGAGGTGGCGGTGCGCTCGGCTCTGCCGGTGGCCTTCGGGGTGCTGACCGTGGACAATCTGGATCAGGCGCTGGCGCGCGCCGGCGGGGATGCCGGCAACAAGGGGCACGAGGCGGCCAGCGCGGCAATCGCCACGGCGGACCTGATCGCCCAGCTCCGAGCGACCGGTGCTGAGGGCTGAAACCAAGGTGCGGGCCCGCGCCCTCCAGCTCCTCTATGCCTGGGAGACCCAAGGGGAGCCCGGTGTCGCGGGTGTGGCCGATGGACTGGCCCGACTCACCGGGCCCGAGCCCGAGCTGTTCGAGCGGGCCGAAGCGCTGGCCAAGGCCGTGGCGGGGGACACCGAGGCCCTCGATCGCGAAGTGGAGAGCGCTGCTGAAAACTGGCGGGTGGAACGGATCGGCGTGGTGGAACGGAATATCCTCCGGCTCGCCATCCATGAATTGAAAGCGCAGACCGCGCCGCCCAAGGTGGTCATCGACGAGGCCATGTGGCTGGCCCACCGCTTCGGCGGGGTCAAGTCGCCGCCTTTCATCAACGGCGTGCTCGATCGCGTGGCCCATTCGCTCGGACGGCTGTGAATCTCCTGCTGGTAAACTGGCAGGACCGGAAGAACCCCCACGCCGGCGGGGCCGAGGTCCACCTTTTCGAGATCTTCAGCCGTCTGGCCGCGCGGGGTCATCGCGTCCGACTGGTCTGTTCCGGCTGGCAGGGCTGCGCCGCCCGCGAGTCGGTGGACGGAATCGAGGTCGAGCGCACCGGTAGCCGCACCACCTTTACCCTGCGGGGGCGGGGGGCGTTCCGACGGGCGCTACGGGCAGAGCGTCCCGATGTAGTGATCGAGGACATCAACAAGATCCCGCTCTTTCTCGCCGGGCTGACCGACCGGCCGTTCGGCGTCATCGTGCCGCACCTGTTCGGTGGCACGGTGTTCCAGGAGGCCTCGTTGCCCGCGGCCACGCTGGTCTGGCTGGCGGAACGGCCGATCCCCTGGGCCTACCGGCGTGCCGGGTTCCAGGCCATAAGCGAGAGTACTCGGGACGACCTGGTCGCACGTGGAGTCCCGGTGGAACGAATTCGGGTCATTTATCCCGGTATCGATTCCACGGCGCTGGCGCCGGATCCCTCGCTACCCCGCATCTCGCCCCCCACCTTTCTTTATGTGGGGCGGCTGCGGCGGTACAAAGGGGTGGAAATCGCCATCCGGGCGTTGGGGCAGGCCCGGGCCAGCCGGTCGGATTTGCGTCTGGACATCGCGGGTAGCGGCGACGATCGCGCCCGCCTGGAAGGCGTGGTACGGTCGCTCGGCCTCGAGGATGCCGTGCGGTTCCTGGGATTCGTCAGCGAGGTCGAGAAGATCCGGCTGTTGCGCACCGCGTGGGGCAACCTGTTCCCATCGGCCAAGGAGGGTTGGGGGATCACTAACGTCGAGGCCGCGGCCTGCGGCACCCCGTCGCTTGCCTCCGACAGCCCGGGTCTCCGGGATTCGGTACGTCATGGGGAGACCGGTTACCTGGTTCCCCATGGTGACGCGGGGGCCCTGGCGGCCCGGATGGTGGAGCTCGCGGCGGATCCCGCGCTGGTGTCTCGACTGGGTGCCCAGGCCCGCCAATTTGCCGAGAGGCTGACTTGGGCGCGGGCGGCGGAAGAGACCGAAGAGTGGATTGAGGGATTGAGGGATTGAGGAATTGAGGGATTGAGGGATTGAGGGAATGGAGGGTCGGCGGGAGGAACGGCGGAATGAACCAATGAACATGGTGAACGGAGTGATGCCCTCGCGAGGCATTCCGCCACTCGGCCATTCGGCCATTTGCAAGGGCACTTGGCATTTCAGGGGAGTCGTCTATGCACCTCACGATTACCGCACGTCACTGTGAAATTTCCGAGGAGCTCCGCCAGCGGGCCCAGGCGGTGCTGGAGCGGCTGGCCAGTCACGCCATGCGTCCAGTGGATGGGGCCGTGGTCTTCGACAGCGGGCCCGGGAGCCTCACGGCGGAGATCCGTCTGCACATCGCCAAGGGCGATCTCTTCGTGGCCAGCGGGGAGGCGACCGACCACCGTTCGGCGCTCGACCGGGCCGAAGCGAAGCTCCGTCGACAGCTGGAGCGGACGCCCCCCCCCTCGCGCGGGGGCCGGCGGGCTCAGCCGGACAAGGCGTGAGCATCCGCATCCGCGACCTGATCGATCGCCCGGGCGATTTCCTCCAGTTGGAGGCGCTCACCGGCGAGGTGGGACTGGACCGCCCGGTTCCGGATCCCGAGGTGGCGAGCCCCGGTCTCGCGCTGGCGGGGTACACCTCGCGCTTCATGCCGCGCCGGCTCCATGTCCTGGGTGAGACCGAGATCACCTACCTCGCCTCTTTGCCGGCGACTGAGCGGCGGCAGTCGCTCGATGGCTTCTTCGCGTTCGACCTCCCCGCGGTCTTCGTGACCAAGGGCCAGGAGGTCCCGCCCGAGCTCCTCGAGCTGGCCCGCGCCAAGGGCGTTCCGGTCCTCCGCACCAAGCTCAAGACCGCCGAGTTCTATAAACGGATCAAACCGGTGATGGAGGCCGCCTTTGCCCCGCGGACCACGCTGCACGGCTCCCTCGCCGACGTCTATGGGGTGGGGCTGCTCTTCATTGGGCGCAGCGGCATCGGCAAGAGCGAGTGTGTGCTGGACCTGGTTGAGCGGGGCCATCGGCTGGTGGCCGACGACGTGGTTCAGGTGACCCGCCGGGGACACGACGTCCTGATCGGCCAGGGTCACGAGTTGGCCGGTCACCACATGGAAATCCGCGGGGTTGGCCTGATCGACATCCCGGCGCTGTTCGGAATCCGGGCGGTGCGGCAGCAGAAACGCATCGAAGTGGTGGTGCAGCTGGATGACTGGGAAAATACCCACGACGTGGACCGAACCGGCCTGGCGCAGAACGAAACCACGATCCTCGACGTGACGATTCCCCGCATGGTGGTACCGCTCAATCCGGGGAAGAATATCACCGTGATCTCGGAAGTCGTGGCCATGATGCATCTGCTGCGCTACTCCGGCGTGGACGTGGCCGCGGCGTTCAACGAACGGTTGATCAAGCGCATGAAGGAAAAGCGGGGGCTGCGCGAGTACCTGCAAGAGGACTATGAGTGAGGGACTGAAGGGGGTGGTGGCCTGCCACGGTTCGCTCAGCGTTGCGCTGATCGACGCGGCCGAGCAGATCAGCGGGGTCCGCGGAGCGCTGGTACCCGTGTCCAACAGCGGCTGCGATCGCGACCTGATCGCCAGCCGGATCGCGGAAGCGGTGGGTGGCGGCCCCGCCGTGGTCTTTACCGATCTTCCCAGTGGCTCCTGTTTCTTCGCGGCCATGCTGGGGGCCCGGGAAGCAGCCGGGGTGCGGGTGGTGACCGGAGTGAATCTGCCGATGCTGATCGACTTCATCTTTCACCGCACCCTCTCTCCGGCGGAGGCGGCCGAGCACGCCGCCGCGGCCGGGGTCAAGGGGATCCGTCAGCCCTGATGCCGATCGTGCTTTATCGGGTGGACGACCGGTTGATTCACGGCCAGGTGATAATCGGCTGGGGCCGGCCGCTCGGTGTCGAGTTCATCGTGCTGGTGGACGACCAGGTCCGGAGCAGCCCCTGGGAACAGGACCTCTACCGGATGAGCGTGCCCGCCGGCGTCGAGGTGATCTTCGCCTCGGTGGAGGAGGCGGCCCATCGGCTGGCGGAGTGGGTCGTGGGCGGCCGCAAAGGCTTTGTCCTGACCGGAGACATCGACTCCATGGCCCGGCTCCGGGCCGCGAATACCGCGGTGGACCGCATCAACCTGGGCGGTCTCCATCACAAACCCGGGCGGACCGAGCGACTCCCGTTCGTGTATCTGACCGATGAAGAGCTGCGAGCCCTGCAGGCGCTCGAGGCCGGCGGCGCCCAGATCACCGCACAGGATGTCCCGACTTCCCCTCCGGTCGCCCTGAGGTCGCTCTAATGCACGGGCTCAGCCTCTCGACCCTTGCCACCCTGCTCGGCTGGGGAACCCTGGTCGGCATGGATCTGGTGAGCGTGCCCCAGATGATGATCGCCCGTCCGCTGGTCGCGGGAAGCGTGGCGGGTCTCATTCTGGGTGATCCCGAGGCTGGGCTCCGCGTTGGCGTGCTCATGGAGCTCTTCGCCCTCGACGTGCTGGCGGTCGGCGCGGTGCGCTATCCGGACTACGGGCCCGCGACCGTGGCGGCGGTGCTGGCGGCGGTGGGCCAGCGCTGGCAGGTGGCCCTGGGACCGGCGGTGGCGGTGGCGTTGCTCACGGCCGCGGCGGGAGGGTGGAGCATGCGGTTTATCCGCCACGCCAACGCCCGGAGTATTCAGGCCCGGAGCGCCGCCCTCTCGGCCGGCGAGTCGACCGCCATCCGCACCCTGCAGTACCTCGGCCTGGCGCGGGATCTGGCCCGCAGTGTTCTCCTTACGACCCTTGGCCTCCTGTTGGCACGCCTGGCCAGCCCGCTCGTGGGTCCCCGGCTGTGGCCTATGGCGCTCGCGGCGATCGCCGTGGGCCTCGCGGCGGTGCTCGATGGGGCGCTCCGCAGCGCGGGCCAGGGCAAGCGGCTCTATTGGCTCGCGGCCGGCCTCACGGCGGGCACTCTTTGGGTGTTGATCCGATGACCGGCCGCTGGCGGGCGTTCCTCCGGCTGTTCGCCGTCCAGGGTGCCTGGAACTACGAGCGCATGCTGGGCGTGGGGATGGGTTACGCCGCGGAGCCGATGCTGGAGGACCTCAAGTCGGCCGATCCGGGCCGCCACGCGGAGGCCGTGGTGCGGTCCGCGGAGTTTTTCAACTGCCACCCCTATCTCGCGGGACTGGCGCTCGGAGCGATGGTCCGGGCCGAGTACGACGGCGTGCCCGGGCCCCAGATCCTCCGCCTGCGGACCGCGCTCTCCAGCCCGCTGGGCGCCCTGGGCGATCAGATCTTCTGGGCCGGAGTGCTTCCCTCGCTGCTGGGCGCCGCGTTGGTACTGGTGGCGTTCGGGCACGGCCTGTGGGCCATCGGGTTGTTCCTGGCGCTCTACAACCTGTGCCGGCTGGTCACCGCCGTCTGGGGTATTCAGGCGGGTGCGGCCTCCGGGATGCAGGTCGGCAGTCGGATCACCGGCTCCTGGCTGGCCGGAACCGCGGAGCGGATCGGGTCGGCCGCCGGCTTCCTCGTGGGGCTCGCCGTCCCCATGATCATCGCGTGGTTCCTCGGGGGCAGCGACACCCGGTTCATCGCCGCCGTCCTGGGAGTCGCCGGGGTGACCCTGGGACTCACTCGCCGGTATGGCACGGTGTTGACGTCGCTCCGGCTGGGGCTTGCGGCCCTCCTCTTGGCGCTGCTCTTCTTCCGGGGACTGGCCTGACCATGGCCACCCGCGAGGCGACGATCCTCAATCCGTTGGGCCTCCATGCCCGTCCGGCGGCCCAGTTCGTCAAATTGGCCAGCAGCTTCGGCGCTTCGGTGGAGATTCTCAAGGACGGAATTGCGGTGAATGGGAAGAGTATCATGGGTGTGATGATGCTCGCGGCGGAGTGCGGCAGCACCATCACCCTCAAGGCCGATGGGCCCGATGCCGATCAAGCGCTGCAGGCGCTGGCCCGGTTGATCGAGGAAGGGTTCGGCGAAGCATGACCGAAAGCGAGCGGCTGCTGCGCGGGATCGGGGTCTCGCCGGGCGTGGCGTTCGGCCCGGCGATGATCGTCCGCTTCGATGTGCCCGACGTGCCCAATCGTGGGGTTCGCCGGGAGGAGGTCGAGGCCGAGGTGAAGCGGCTGCGGGATGCCGTGGCCCACGTCGTCGAGAGTCTGAGCAGCCTTCGGGAGCGGGTGCTGGAGCGGGCCGGCAAGGAGGAGTCCCGGATCTTCGATGCCCAGATCCTCATGGTGCAGGACGAGGACGTGCTGATCGAGGTCGAGCGCCTCATCCGCAACAACCGGCTGAGCGCGGAGA
>JBGPJS010000015.1:0-18774 GCA_041485505.1 Gemmatimonadota bacterium
CACCACTATCCCTCGCTTAACGACCTGCTGGCGCCGGTGTCGGTCCCGGGGTTCCTGGCCTACGAGCAGAAATCAGACGTGTTCGAGCATGCGGCGGTCGAGAACGGATGGCTGCCGAGCCTCACCGGGCGGGGCGATCCCGAACGGATTCCGGCAGACCAGGTCTCCGGTGATTTTCTTACCACGCTCGGCATCGCCCCCGCCCTGGGGCGGGTGCTGCGTCCGGAAGAGACCACGGCGGGCCGGGACAAGGTCGTGGTCCTCAGCCAAGGGTTCTGGAAGCGCGTGCTTGGCGGTGACTCCACGGCCCTCGGACAACGTCTGATCCTGGATGGAGAGAGCTACCAGGTGGTGGGGGTCATGCCGCCCGGCTTCCGCGACTTCTTCAACCGTCGCGCCGAGCTGTGGACCCCGCTGGTCTTTCAGGAGGCGCAGAAGGATCCCAATCGCTGGACTAACGAGTTTCTGGCCTTCACCGGGCGGCTGCGGCCCGGGACCACTCTGGCGCAGGCGGAAGCGGACATGGCCGCCTTCGGCGTGCGCCTGAGGACCGACAACCCTAGCCGTTTCTCTCCTGACTGGGGACTCAAGCTCACCTCGCTTTCGGAAAAGGCGACCGGCCCGGTTCGTAGCGCGCTGCTGGTGCTGTTGGGCGCGGTCGGCTTCGTTCTTCTCATCGCGTGTGCCAACGTGGCAAACCTCCAGCTGGCCCGGGCGGCGAGCCGTGCCCGGGAGATCGCCGTCCGGGTGGCGCTAGGCGCCTCACCCGCGACGCTGGTGCGTCAGCTGCTCACCGAGAGCGTGCTGCTCGCGCTGATTGGGGGAGGACTCGGCCTGTTGCTGGCGGTCTGGGGGGTTCCCGGACTCCTAGCCCTGAACTCCGGAAACCTCCCAGCCGCCGAGGACATCGGGATCGATGGCACGGTGCTGGGCTACACCCTGCTGGTCTCGGTAGGGACCGGCCTCCTTTTCGGGTTGATGCCCGCGCTCCAGCTGGCTCGGACCGATCTGCACGATACGCTGAAGGAAGGCGGACGGGGCAACGCCGGCGACCGCAGAGGACAGGTGCTCCGGCGTGGTCTGGTGGTCGCCACCGTGGCGCTCGCGCTCACGCTGCTGGCGGGCGCTGGGCTTCTGGTGAAAAGCTTTGCGCAGCTGCTAGGCGTGGATCCCGGCTTCAAGCCGGACCATCTGCTCACCTTCAACGTTTCGCTTCCGCCCGCAAAGTACCCCAATGACACGGTGCAGATTGCCGCCCTCGACCGGATCACCGCCGGAATCCAGGCGGTGCCCGGGGTCGCGACTGTGGGGGGGACCTCGACCCTCCCCTTCGGCGGTTCGTGGTCGACCGGCAGCTTCAGCGTCGAAGGCTACCAGGCGCCGGCCAATGCACCGGGACCCTGGGGCGACATTCGGGTGGTGACGCCGGATTTCCTGCCGACCCTGCGGGCCCCGCTGCTCAAAGGCCGGCAGTTCAGCGACCAGGATGCTCGAGGCGCGCCCAGCGTGGCGATCGTGGACGAGGACCTGGTCACTCGGTTCTGGCCCAAGCAGGATCCTATCGGAAAGCGCCTCACCTTCAACAATCTGACCGATTCCACCATTCAATGGATTCAGGTCGTGGGCGTGGTGGGCCACACGATGCATGAAGGGCTCGACGGTCAGCGACGGATCCAGCTCTATCTCCCGCTCCGGCAGAACGGACTCCCCTTCCTTGATTTCGCGGTTCGCACGGCCGGAGAGCCGATGGGCATCCTGGTGGCGGTGAAGGCCGCGGTGCGCGGGGTAGATCCCGATCTGCCGTTCTCGCGGGTCAACCCGATGGAAAAACTGATCGAGCAGTCCACCGGACCCCGGCGATTTTCCATGCTGTTACTCGGGCTGTTCTCGCTCCTCGCGGCGGCCCTGGCCTCGATCGGTCTCTACGGCGTGATGTCCTACAGCGTGACTCAGCGCTCCAAGGAGCTTGGCGTCCGGCTGGCCCTGGGTGCCGGGCGGGGCGATCTGCTCGGACTGGTGTTAGGGCAAGGGATGCGGCTCGCGCTGATCGGCGTCGGCATCGGTCTGGTCGCCGCCTTCGGGGTCACCCGCTTGTTGCAGAGCATGCTCTTCAACGTCAGTGCTACCGACCCCCTGACCTTCGGCCTGATCGCGCTGCTGCTCCTAGGGGTCACCTTGCTCGCGAGCTGGATGCCCGCCCGCCGGGCGACCCGGGTGGATCCCATGATCGCCCTGCGGAGCGAATAGTAGGGACGCGGCACCGCCGCGCCCGTCTTTGCGGACCACGATCGTTAGGCGGGCGCCGCGATGCCGCGCTCCTACGAGGTGTGATGATGAACGCACCCTACCATGACGTCCGCTTTGCCCTGCGCGCGCTGCGGCGTGCGCCGGTGTTCACCGCGGTGGTGGTGCTCACGCTCGGGCTCGGCATTGGCGCCAACACCGCGATCTTCAGTATCGCCAACGGGATCCTGTGGCGGCCGCTCCCGGTCCGGGAGCCGGATCGTCTGACGCTGATCGCGGCCAGGAACCGAGCCCAGGGGGGGTACTCGGACTTCTCCTACCCGGATTACGAAGATTTCCGCCGAGACGCCAGCGGGTTCGAGGACATCATCGCCTACGTTCCCACCGCGCTGAGCTTCAGTCACCGGGAAGGGAGCGAGCGGATCTGGGCGGAGGTGGTGAGCCCCAACTTCTTCTCGGCGCTCGGCGTGCAGCCGACCCTGGGTCGTGGGTTCGATCCCGGGGATGCCGCGGGGGCGGCGCCGACTGTCGTGGTCAGTGACCGATTCCGCCGCCGGCTTGCGCTGGACCAAAGCCCGTTGCTGGGCTGGACGCTACGGTTGAACGGCCACGATTTCACCATCGTGGGGGCTGCCCCTCCCGAATTCCATGGGGTGTATCAGGTCCTGTTCGCCCCCGACGTGTGGCTGCCGGTTTCCAGCTACGACCTGGCCTTCCCAGGCACACCGGGCAGGCTCCATCGACGCGGCGCCACCACCTTCCGGCTCATGGGGCGGCTCCGGCCCGATATCACGCTGACCCAGGCCAACGCCTCGGTCGCCGCGATCGGCCGCCGCTTGGAGGTCGACTACCCGGCGACCAATGCCGGTTTTGACGCTGAAGCGATTCCGGAACTGGCCGCGCGGCCGGAACCGGGCGCCGCCCGCGGATTCGCCGTGGCCGCTGGCGGGTTCCTCGTCGTGGTGGGTCTGGTCTTGCTCATCGCCTGCGCCAACGTTGCCAATCTGCTGCTGGTCCGCGCCACGGTCCGCCGCAAGGAGATCGCGCTGAGACTCGCGTTGGGCGCGGGACGTCGCCACCTGCTCTCGCAACTGCTCACGGAGAGCCTCCTGCTGGGGCTCGTCGGGGGCCTGATCGGCTACGTCATCGCAGTCGGAGCCACTTCCCTGCTGGGCGCCGAGATCCGCTTCCCGACCGATATCCCGTTCCTGTTTGACTTCAGCCCCGACCGCCGGGTACTGGGGTTCACGCTGGGGATCTCCCTCCTCACGGGGCTGGTCTTCGGGCTGGCGCCCGCGCTCCAGGCCTCGGGACCGGACATGTTGGGCGCTCTCAAGAACGAGCCGGTGTTGGGTCGGGGCGGACGCTGGCTCGATTTGCGAGGTGCCCTGGTGGTCGCCCAGGTCGCCGTTTCCTGCATCCTCCTGGTCGGCACCGGGCTGATGTTCGAGACGTTGGCGCAGCTGAAAAGACTCGATCCGGGGTTTGAATCCCGGGGCGGGATGGTGGTATCGCTTTCACCCGCCCTGCTGGGCTATGACCAGAAGCAGGGCGAGGCCTTCTATCGACGCGTGCTCGAGGAAGTGGATCGTTTGCCCGGTGTCCGCGGCGCCAGCCTGGCCCAGAACGTCCCGCTCGAGTTCAGCGCCAGTGGGGGGGCCGTCTTCGTGCCGGGTCAGGAATCGAAGCCGGGCCACGAGAGTGGCGACCCGATGCTCTGGAGCGCAGTCAGCGCCGACTACCTCGGGGTGATGGGCACCCCGCTCCTCGAGGGCCGTGACCTTACCGCTCGCGACGACTCCGTGGCTCCGCGGGTGGCAGTGATCAACCACACCATGGCGGAGCAGTACTGGCCGGGGACCTCGCCAGTCGGCCGGACCATCAGACTCAACACGCTCGATGGTCCGCCGGTCGAAATCGTCGGGGTGATGGCCGACGGGAAGTACCGGAACCTGGAGGAGCGACCTCTCCCTTACCTCCTGCTGCCCCTCCTCCAGAACTACACCGGGAATGTGACGCTGGTGGTCCGCGGCGCGGACGACCTGCTGGAGCAGCTCCCCGCCGTTCGGCGGGCGATCCATGCGGTGGATCCCGAGATGCCCATCTTCGACCCCAAGTCGCTCGACCAGTTAATCGAAGGCAGGGCGCTGCTGGGTCCCCGGCTGGGTGCCGGTCTGGCCGGAGTCTTCGGGATACTGGCGCTGGGCCTGGCGATGATCGGGCTCTACGGGGTGATCTCGTACCCGGTCACTCAGCGGACCCGGGAAATGGGGATCCGGATCGCTCTGGGCGCGCCACTTCAAGCCGTGGGGCGGATGGTCCTCCGTGACGGCCTCAGGCTGGCTGGGCTCGGCGTCGTTCTTGGCACCGCGGGAGCCCTCGGTCTTACGCTGATCTTCCGCAGCCTCTTCTTCGGCGTGAACCCTACGGACCCGAGGCTGCTGCTACCGGTGCCCCTGCTGCTCATCGTCGTCGCGCTGCTTGCCAGCTACCTGCCGGCGCGCCGGGCCACGCGGGTGGATCCGATCATCGCGCTGCGAAGCGAATGACGATGTGAACAGTGAACAGTCAACCGTGAACAGGGGTGGACGGGGTGGGCCCGTTCACGGTTCACTCTTCACCGTTCACGCTCTTCCTACGGTGGGATCATGAATACGCTTTACCACGATTTCCGCTACGCCCTGCGCCAGCTGGCCAGGAATCCCGGCTTCGCGGCCGCCACCGTGCTCACCCTCGCCCTCGGCATCGGCGCCAACACGGCCATCTTCACCCTGGTCAACCGGGTGTTCCTGAAACCGCTCCCCTTTCCAGCCGCGGAACGACTCACCCTGCTCTGGGGCGACAATCCCCGATCGGGCTGGGACCAGTTGCCGGTGTCTTTTCCGAACTACACCGACATCCGCGCCCAGTCGACCCGCTTCGAGGAAATCGGCGCCTGGTCCTCGTCCCGCGACCGCCGCATGGGCCTGAGCGGCGGCGATGCCCCTGAAGAAATTCAGTACGCGGCGGGCTCGGCCAGCCTCTTTCGCGCGCTTCGGGTTGAGCCGGATCTGGGCCGGACCTTCCTCGATGAGGAAGACCAGCCCGGTGGGGAGCCGGTGGTCCTGATCAGCCACGGTCTGTGGCAGCGGCGTTTCGGTGGTGCGGCTCAAGTGCTGGGCCGGAGCCTGACGCTGGACGGCGAAGCGTACCAAGTCGTCGGCGTGCTGCCATCCGATTTCAAGTTCGTGAGCTACCCGCGCTCGCCCGATGTCTGGCTCCCGTTGCAAGCCGATCCCGCGACCGGGCGGGGGAATCGTTCCGCTCGGTACGCCCGAGGGGCCAGCTATCTCGGCGTCCTGGCCCGTCTCAAGAATGGCGTGACTCTGGACCAGGCCCGGACCGAGGTCGCCCGGATCGCGGGTGGCCTGGCGGAACGCTATCCCGACTTCAACACCGGCTGGAGCGTGCGGCTGGTCCCGCTGCACGACCAGATCATCGGCCCCCTGCGGACGGCGGTGCTCCTTCTTACAGGCGCCGTCGGGCTGGTGCTGCTCATTGCCTGCGCCAACGTCGCCGGACTTCTCCTGGCCAGGGGTACGGCGCGGGAGCGGGAGTTGTCCATCCGCGCGGCGATGGGCGCCAGTCGCCGCCGACTGGTGACTCAACTTCTCACCGAAAGCATGCTGCTCGGGCTGCTGGGCGGGGGTGCCGGGATCGCCCTTGCGGTGGGGATGATTTCCCTGCCGGCCTTTTCCACCTTTAGCCATCCGGATCTCTTCGTTCCCTATCACCTCGCCGCGGACCCGTTGAGCATCGACCTCCGCGTCCTGGCCTTCACTCTCGGGATCTCCCTGCTGACCGGGACCCTCTTCGGACTGGTTCCGGCACTTCGAAGCTCGCGGCTCGATCTGCAGCAGGCGCTCAAGGGCAGTCATGACACCGGCTCGGGTCCCAGGCCGTGGGGCCGGCAGCTCCTGGTGCTCAGCCAGGTAGCGCTCTCGCTCGTGCTGCTGATCGGGGCCGGGCTCCTGGGGCGGAGCCTGCTCCGCCTCGAGGGGGTCGATCCCGGGTTCTTGCCGGACCACGTCCTCGCCGTGGACCTGACCCTCAATCGGACCAAGTACGCCGACCCGGATCGTGCCGCCGGCTTCTACCAGCAACTGACCGAGCGTCTCGCCAAAGTGCCCGGCGTCCGTGCCGCCGCGGCGGTCGAGCAGATGCCGCTTTCGGGTCAGATCGCCACCACCGACTTCCGCATCGAAGGCCGGCCGGAGCCCCCGGTAAACCAGAAGCCCGAGACCCAATACGGTTCGGTGACACCGGACTACTTTCGCGCGCTCGGGATCCGTCTCATCGGAGGTCGGACCTTCCTGCCGACCGACGACCAGCGTGCCGCCGGAGTCGCCATTGTCAACCAGGCGATGGTCCGGCGCTACTGGCCGGGAGAGAACCCGGTGGGCAAACGCCTTGGCCTCAGTGTGGAGGCGCTGGTATTCGGGCCCGATGGGCCGCCCCGGATCGACTTCCAGGCCGCATCCCGGGAAATCGTCGGGGTCGTGGCCGACGTACGGGGGAGCGGTCTTGCCGAGGAGCCGGAGCCGGAAGTCTACTTGCCGAGCGCGCAGCGCCCGGCGCGCGACATGACGGTCACCCTCGCGACCACCGGCGATGCTCCGATGCTCGGCGAGACCGTTCGCCGGACCGTTTCGGAACTCGATCCGGATCAGCCGCTGTCGGCGATCCGCTCGCTCGACGGGATGGTTTCCCAGTCCCTGGGCGAACCACGGTTCCGCACCTTCCTGCTGGTCGGATTCGCGACGGCGGCCCTGAGCCTGGCGGCGGTGGGTCTCTATGGGATGGTGGCGTACGCGGTGAGCCGGCGTCGACGCGAGATCGGCATCCGGATCGCCCTCGGCGCCCGACCGAGCGCCGTCCTTCGGTTGATGCTCACCGACGGCTTGCGACCAGTGCTCGCCGGCATTCTCATCGGCGCCGTGGCGGCCCTCGCCGCCAGCCGTCTTTTGTCCGGTCTGCTCTACGGCGTCACCACGACTGATCCGGTGAGCTTCGTGGTGGTCCCGATTTTCCTGGCGCTGATCGCTGCCCTGGCCTGCTACCTGCCGGCCCGGCGGGTGTTGCGGATCGATCCTGTTGAGGCGCTCAGAAGCGAATGACCATGTGAACAGTGAACGGTAAACCGGGAACAGGGGTGGACGGGGTGGGCCCGTTCACGGCTCACTGTTCACTGGTCACGCTCTCTCTAGGGTGGGATCATGAATACGCTTTACCACGACCTCCGCTACGCCCTCCGCCAGCTCAGACGGAGTCCTGGCTTCGCCGCGATCGCCATCCTGACGTTGGCGCTGGGCATCGGGGCCAATACCGCCATCTTCAGCGTGGTGAACGCGGTGCTCCTCCGCCCACTGCCCTACGCCGAGCCGGAACGCCTGGTCCAACTCTACTCCGCCGGCTTTCAGGAGGGCCGCTTCTCGCTCTCCTACCCGGACGTGGGGGATCTCCGCGGCCTGCACCAGGTCTTCACCGATGCCGCGGCCTTTGCCACTCAACAATTCAACTTCACCGGCGCCGGCGACCCGCGGGAGATCGAGGCCGTATTCGCCTCGGCCCAGCTGTTCCCGTTGCTGGGCGTGAGTCCTGCCCTTGGCCGCACCTTCACGGCCGAGGACGAGCGGGCTCCGTATGTCGTGCTGAGCAATCGGCTGTGGGTTTCGGCGTATGGGGGAGACCAGTCGGCCCTCGGCCGTAGCGTCAGCCTCGACGGCAAGCCGTACACCGTCATCGGGGTGATGCCCGCGGGGTTCCGCTTCCCGGACGACGGCGTGGAACTCTGGGCCCCGATTGGCGGTGCCTTCGCGGGCCAGCCAGGCGCCGAGACCGATCGCCACATGCATTTCTTCAACACGGTCGCGCGGCTCCAGCCGGGGGTGACCCCGAAGCGGCTCCGCGCCGACCTGGCCACTCTGGCGCACCGCATCGATGCCGAACGCCAGACTGGTGGCGGGGGCCAACAGGAAATGCGAATTGTGATCGGAGGCGGAGGCCCTCCTCCGGCCGGTGGTCCGCCCGGCGGGGCCAGCGAGCGTGCGGGACCACCCCCGACGCAATTCGAGGCCGTCCCACTCGCGGAGGAGGTGGTGGGCGACACCAGGCACACTCTTTACGTGCTCTTCGGCACGGTGGCGTTGGTGCTGCTCATCGCCTGCGCCAACGCCGCCAACCTTCTGGTGGCCCGGGCCAATTCGCGGCGCCGTGAAATCGTGGTCCGCCAAGCCCTCGGCGCGGGCCGGGGACGCATCGCGCGGCAGATTCTCACTGAAAGCGTCCTCCTTTCTCTGGCCGCCGGCGCCCTCGGCGTCCTGCTCAGCTACTGGGGACTCGATCTGCTGCTGGCGACCTGGCCCGATTCGCTGCCGCGGGTGTCTGAGGTGGGAATCGATGGCCGGGTGCTGACCTTCACGCTCGCGGTCTCGGTGGTTACCGGAATCGGCTTCGGCCTGCTCCCCGCTCTGCGCGCTTCGAGCCCGGCGCTTGAGGAGGCGCTCCGCGAGGATAGCGGGAGCGTGAGCGGCAGCCGGAGGCGCCAGCGAGCCCAGCGCGTCCTGGTCGCGGCACAGCTCGCCGTAGCCCTCGTGCTGCTCGTTGGGGCGGGACTCCTGGTCCGCAGCTTCGTCCGGCTGCTGGAGGTGGACCTCGGGTACGATACCAACGACGTCCTGGCCGCACGGATCCGCCTGACGCCCTCGCGCTACGCCGACCGCACGGCCAAGGCGGAGTTCTTCCGCGGCGTGACCGAGGATTTGGCGGGCCGACCGGGAGTGAGTGCGGTGACGCTGTCGCGGACCCTCCCGCTCTCGGGCTCGTTGATGATGATCGGCATCGAGACCCGGCGGATCCGTCCGGACGATCCCGATCGGTTCCTCCCGGTAGCGACCCGCGTGGTGGGGTCGGACTATTTCAAGGCGATGCGGATCTCCCTGGTCGAGGGTCGACCATTTGAGGCGGCGGACCGGGAGAAGGCGCCGGCCGTGGTCGTGGTGAACACCCGGCTGGCTAAGCGGCTCTGGCCCGACCAGACCCCGATCGGGAAGCACATACCCATGGGCTTCCCCGGAGGTGGTGACTACGAGATGACCGTCGTCGGTACGGTCGGCGATATCCACTACACCGGTCTCTCGGATGAGGTCCGCCCGGAGATGTACTTGCCGGTGGAACAGTTTCCGGAGGAGGGCGAGCAGACCTGGGTCATTCTACGGGTCGAACGCAACCCGTTGCAGTTGGCCGGTGCGGTGCGAGAGGCCGTCCGGCGGGCCGACCCGACCCAGCCGGTGGCCGAGCTGGTGAGTCTGGAACAGCTGGTGGGGCGGTCCACCGCCGCGAGGCGGTTCAACATGATGCTGATCGGCCTCTTCGCCGGGTTGGCGTTCGTGCTGGCCGTAATCGGCGTCTACGGGGTCACCACGTACGCGGTGAGCCAGCGAACCCGCGAGCTCGGAATCCGGATGGCGCTGGGCGCCCAGCGGGGCGACGTGGTGCGGTTGGTGCTCCGCGAGGGCCTGCGGCTGGCCGCCGTCGGAGTATTCGTGGGGCTCGCGATTGCGTTCGCGGCCTCGCGCGCCCTGACCTCGATGCTCTTCGAGGTCACCACCACCGACCTGGCCACGTACGCCGGGACCGCGCTCCTCCTTGCCGCGGCCACGGTGCTCGCGACCTACCTTCCGGCCCGCCGGGCGGCCGGAGTCGATCCGGTCATCGCCCTACGGAGCGAATGATCTAGGGGCGCGGCATTGCCGCGCCCGTTTCGCAGGATCACGATCGTTGGGCGGGCGCGGCGGTGCCGCGCCCCTACGAGGTGAACCGATGAACCCAATCTGGAACGACCTCCGATACGGCCTTCGCCAGCTGGGCCGGAGCCCGGGCTTCACCGCCGTTGCCATCCTCACGCTCGCGCTCGGGATTGGGGCCAACACCGCCATCTTCAGCGTGGTGAATCGGTTGCTGCTAAGCCCGCTCCCGTTCAGTCAGCCCGACCAGCTGGTGACTGTCTGGGAGCACAACCTCCCCAGAGATTTCCCCAGGAACGTCGTCTCACCGGGGAATTTTCTCGAATGGCGCGAACGGGCCAAATCCTTCGATGGCATCGCGGCCTTCAGCAACTGGACCTTCAATCTGACGGGGAACGGTGAGCCCGAGCGGGTGATTTCGCGGGCCGGCTCGGCGAACATCTTCTCGCTGCTCGGTGTCACCGCTGCGGTCGGTCGGACTTTCCAGGCCGATGAGGACCAGCCCGGCAAGGGCAAGGTCGTCATGATGAGCTACGGTTTCTGGCAGCGCCGCTTCGGTGGCGATTCCACGATCATCGGGCGCTCGATCACTCTGGATGGCGAGCCCACCATCGTGGTGGGAGTATTGCCGATGGATTTCGAGTTCTTCGGTGACCCCGCCGATCTCTGGGCGCCGCTGCCCCTGGCGCTTAACCCGAACTCGTTCAAGGGTCGCTGGCTCCAGGTCCTCGGCCGCCTCAAGTCCGGCGTTAGCCTGGATGCCGCAAACGCCGAGATGGTGGCCCTGGCAACGCGGCTCCGTGAAGAGCACCGGGACGAGAATGCCGGCTGGAGTGCCAACGTCGTTTCGCTCAAAGAGACACTGGTGGGTGACTTCCGGCGTGGCCTTCTGGTGCTGCTGGGTGCGGTAGGTCTGCTTCTCCTCATTGCCTGCGCCAATATCGCCCACCTCCTGCTTGCGCGCGCGGCCGGGCGCGAAAAGGAGATCGCCATTCGCACCACCCTGGGAGCGACCCGGCGTCGTCTGATAGGCCAGCTCCTGATCGAAAGCTTCTGCCTCGCCACGATGGCCGGGATGGCGGGACTTCTGGTCGCCCTCTGGGGTGTTGGCATCATTCGGCAGGCGCTTCCGGCGGACCTGCGTATCCCCGGTTTCAGTCATCTGGGCATCGACGGTCTCGTCCTCGGATTCACGTTTGGCGTCACCCTGTTCACCGGTATTCTCTTCGGTCTCGCCCCGGCTCTCACCGTGTCGCAGTTAAGTCTCCACGATCCCTTGCGGGGGAGTGGGCGTCATTCCCAGACCAAACGGCGCGCCCGATTCCGGGATCTGCTGGTGGTGACCGAGGTGGCTCTTGCCGTGGTGCTGTTGCTGGGCGCCGGACTTCTGCTCCGAAGTTTTTCCGAGCTCCGCCGCGTGGATCCGGGATTCCAGCCCAGGAACCTCCTCGAGGTGAGGATCTCCCTTCCAGAGGCCAAGTACGCCGATGAGAAGCAGCAGGCGGCCTTCTTTGAGCAGCTCGACCAACGCCTGGCGACGATCCACGGCGTGAAGTTCGTGGGTGCGATCAGCTTTCTGCCGCTGAGCGGGATGCGTTCCGCTTCGACCTTCGGAGTGGAAGGCCGGCCTGCTCCAACCCACGGTGAAGAGTCGGTCGGCGATATGAGGGCCGTGACACCCGGCTATTTCGAGGCGATGGGGATCCCCATCATCAAGGGTCGCGGTCTTACCCTTGCCGACCGGGCCGACGCCCCGTCGGTGACCGTCGTCAGCGAGACACTCGCCCGCACGATGTTCCCGCGCCAGGATCCAATCGGGAAACGGCTGGGATACGGGTGGGGCGATTCAGTCTCCGCGGAGATCGTGGGAGTCGCAGGCGACGTACATCATGACGGGCCGAGCACCGCGCCGTACATGGAGATCTATCGGCCGCTCGCCCAGTTTCCCTACTCGTTCATGAGCATCGTGGTGCGGACCGACGGAGAGGCACCCTCGATCACCGACGCGGTGCGATCCGAGGTGCACGCTCTCGATCCCGATCAGCCGGTGGCCCAACTACGGCCGATGCAGGAGCTGATGCAGGAGACTCTGGCCAAGCCCAGACTCAACACCCTCCTGCTCTCCCTCTTCGCCGTTGTGGGCCTGACCCTGGCTGCGCTGGGGATCTACGGCCTCATGTCCTACGCGGTGGCCCAGCGCACCCAGGAAATCGGCATCCGGATGGCGCTGGGCGCAAAGGCGAAAGACGTTCTCGCCATGATCGTGCGCCACGGGCTCGCCCTCACGTTGACCGGAGTGGCCGTCGGGTTGGTAGCCTCGCTGGTGCTCACCCAGGTCATGTCACGGCTTCTCTTTGGTGTGTCATCGCGGGATCCGCTGACGTTTGTGATGGTGCCGGTCTTGCTGGCCGTGGTGGCGCTCGTGTCATGCTTCCTTCCGGCTCGCCGAGCGACCCGGGTGGATCCCATCGTGGCGTTGAGAAGCGAATGACAATGTGAACGGCAAGCAGTGAACAGAGCACAGGGTGGATTGCGTGGGTCCGTTCACTATTCACTGTTTACTGTTCCCCTTTCCCTGTTCCCCGTTCCCCCAAGACGGGCAGGTTGGACAATGAACCCGATCTACCACGACCTCCGCTACGCCCTCCGCCAGCTTGGTCGGAGCCCCGGTTTCACCGCCGTGGCGGTACTCACCCTCGCGCTGGGGATCGGGGCCAACACCGCCATCTTCAGCGTCGTCAATGCCGTGCTGCTTCGGCCGCTGGCCTACCAGGACTCGGGTCGTCTGGTTCAGGTTTTGCGCAAGGAAGAAGGGGCCGGTCAGGACGCCTCTCAGCTATCGTTCCCGAACTATTGGGACCTACGGGAGCGCAGCCGCTCCTTCTCGGAGCTTGCGGCGTACCGATACTGGATCTTCACGCTCTCCGGATCTCGCGCTGCCGAGACATTTCTGGGCGTCTTTGTGACCGCGGACCTCCTGCCGGCTCTCCGGGTCCGCCCGGCCCTGGGGCGGGGATTCCCGGTCGTCGCGGACCAGCCGGGCCGGACCGCTGAGGTCGTCCTGAGTGATGCCGCCTGGCGGAGTCGCTATGGTGGGGATCCACACCTCGTCGGCACCGAGATCACACTTGACGGCCACCCCGCGACGGTGGTGGGGATACTGCCCCGGGATTTCCGATTTCCTGGACTGGCGCCGGCCGACGCTCCCCTCCCCTCGCGGGAGCCCGATGTCTACGTGCCGATAGGGATGGACCTCGAGGGCCGCGACAGCCGCGGTGGCGACAATTACTGGGTGTTCGGTCGGCTCATGGCCGGAATCACCGAGGCCCAGGCGCGGGAGGATGTCGGTACAATCGGCGCGGCGTTGGCGCAGGAGTACCCCGACAACAACCGGTACCTCGCCCTGGATATCGCCTCACTTCAGAACCAGGTGGTGAGTGATGCCAAGGGCCCCCTCCTGGTGCTGCTCGGCGCGGTCGGACTAGTGCTGCTGATCGCATGCACCAACGTGGCGGGGCTGCTTCTGGCGCGTGCCGCCAGTCGTCGCCGAGAGTTCGCGCTCCGGGCGGCACTCGGTGCCTCGTCTGGCCGCCTGGTTCGCCAGGTTCTCACCGAGAGCATCCTGCTTGCGCTCGTCGGTGGAGGTCTGGGCATCATCCTCGCCTCGTGGGGGCTGCAGGCGATCCGCCTCGCGGCGCCGAACTCCCTTCCGCGCGTAACCGAAGCGACGCTCGATGGTCGGATGCTCGGGTTCACCCTGGTGGTTTCTCTGTTCACCGGCCTTTTCTTTGGGCTCTCTCCCGCGCTGCAGAGTTCCCGGCATTCCGCGTCCGAGTCTCTCAAGGAGGGGGCGCGCGGCTCGGCCGGCAGCAGGCGTCGGAGCCTGCGCGGCTTGCTCGTGGTGGGCGAGGTCGCGATGTCGCTGATCCTGCTGGCGGGCGCCGGGCTCCTGCTTCGCAGCTTCGTCGCGCTGCTCCAGGTTGATCCCGGGTTCGATAGCACCAATGTGATCAGCATGGTGGTCCTGCTTCCACCCAGCCGGTATCCCGACGACGCCAGCCGCATGGCGTTTAGTCGTAGCGCGCTCGCGCGGCTGGGGGCCCTCTCGGGCGTCCAGTCCGCTGGCGTGGTCAACACGATTCCACTGAGCAATCTGGGTGACAACACGTCCTTCCAGGTGGTCGGCCATCCCGAACCGGTGGGGGGGCGGCCGATTGTGCCCTATCGGACGGTCGCGGGGTCCTACTTCGACGTGCTCCGGATCCGACTCACGGCCGGGCGCGGCTTCACCGGGCAGGATGGTTCGACCGCGCCGCCCGTCGCCATCCTGAGCGAGGCGGCGGCCCGACGCTTCTTCCCCGGTGAGGACCCGCTTGGGCGACAGATCCAGCTCGGCCAAGGCCCCCCGCGGAGCGTGGTCGGCATTGCCCGCGATGTGCGCGACGCCGGAGTGGATCGCCCGGTCGTGGCCGAGGTGTTCTATCCATTCGAGCAAGGGCCCGAGCCCATTTTCACGCTGGTCGCGCGGACTGCCGGCGATCCCCACGATCTCGTCCCCGCCATACGCCGTGAGCTTGCCGCCATCGATCCCCAGCAGTCGGTCTTCCTGGTGCGGACCCTGCCCGAGCTCCTGACCAGTAGCCTCGATGGCCGGCGGTTTCATCTCTGGCTGCTGGCGGGGTTCGCGGGGTCCGCGCTGGCCCTCGCGGCCATCGGCTTGTACGGCGTGGTGGCGTATTCCGTTGCCCAGCGCACCCGGGAGATCGGCATCCGAGTGGCCCTCGGAGCCAAAGAGGGGGTAGTCCTCGGGCTCCTGCTGCGCGAAGGGCTCGGTCTCGCGCTGGCAGGAGTGGCTATCGGCCTGATCGGTGTTCTCGGGGTGACCCGGGTGCTGGCGAGCCAGTTGTATGGCGTGGGGCCACTCGATCCCCCGGCCATCGGAGGCGTAGTGTTGATCCTGCTGGCCGTGGCATTCATCGCCACGCTCATTCCCGCCCGCCGGGCCACGCGGGTGGATCCGATGGTGGCGCTGAGGGCCGAATGATGGAGGGGCGCGGCCATGCCGCGCCCCTACGAGATGAACGATTCTGCGGTTCCCGTTCCCGGTTTCCCGTTCCCTTTGATGCCCGGATTCCCATGATCTCCCTGAAGAACATCGAAAAATCCTTCGACACCAAACCCAGCCCGACTTTCGTCCTCCGCCGCATCAACATCGATATCGCGTCGGGTGAGTTTGTGACTATCATGGGGCCATCCGGGGCGGGGAAGTCCACCCTGCTCAGCATCCTCGGGATGTTCGACACCGACTATACCGGTGAGTATCATCTCCTCGACCAGCCGGTGCACAAACTCAAGCCCAAGGACCGCCAGGAGCTGAGCAAGCGGACGGTCGGATTTGTCTTCCAGCAGTACCATCTGCTCGACGACCTCACGGTCTACGAAAACCTCGACATCCCCCTCTCCTACCGGAATGTGAGGGGGGCGGAGCGGGCCGGGATCGTGGCCGATACCCTGGACCGGTTCCAGATGGTTGGGAAGAAGGACCTGTATCCCCGGCAGCTCTCCGGCGGCCAGCAGCAACTGGTCGCGGTGGCCCGCGCCGTGATCGCCCAACCGAAGCTCATCCTGGCCGACGAGCCGACCGGCAATCTCCACTCGGCCCAGGGCCGCGAGATCATGGAGCTTTTCAAGCGACTCAATGAGTCTGGGACGACCATCATCCAGGTGACACATTCGGAGGAGAACGCCCGCTACGGCAATCGGACCATCCAGCTGAAGGACGGCTGGATGGTGTAGCAGGGAGGGTCAGTGCGGATCCTGGTTATCGGTGGTACCGGGTTCATCGGGGTGCCTCTGCTCCGTCGGCTCCACGCCGATGGCCACGAGGTCACCGTCTATCACCGCGGCCTGCATCGGCCCGCGCTTCCGCCCGGGGTTCGTCACGTGCAGAGCCCGCTGGCCGCGGTTCCGGTGCTGGGGTATCCGGATGGGTTGACACGCGAGCGGTTCGACGTCGTCATTCACCTGCTGCTCCTGGGCAGACGCGACGCCGAGGCGGTGGTGCGCGCCTTCCGCGGCCGGTCGGGACGACTGGTGGTGGTCTCCAGCGGGGATGTCTACGCCGCCTACGGTGCCCTCCTGGGCCTGGAATCGGCCCCGGGATCGCCCGGAGCGCTCAGCGAGGAGTCACCGTTGCGCCAGGTGCTCTATCCTTACGGCAGGAGGCACTCCCAGGGGCCCTGGGGCGAGCTGATTGACTACGACAAGATCCTGGCCGAACGAGTGGCGATCGCCGTGCCGGACCTTCCGGCGACGATCCTGCGACTCCCGGCGGTGTACGGGCCAGGCGACCGGCAGCACCGGTTCTTTTCGTGGATCAAACGGATGGACGATCACCGCCTGATGATGCTGCTCGGTGAGTCACAGGCCCGATTTCGTTTCACTCACGGCTTCGTCGAGAACGTGGCGGCGGCCATGGCGCTCGCGGCGACGCACCCGGATGCGGCGGGCCGGATCTTCAACCTGGGCGAAGCCAGGACCCCAACCACGGCCGAGCGATTGCGGGCGCTCGGCGAGGTCGTGGAGTGGGGTGGGGAGGTGATTCCCATTCCCGACGAGGAGCTTCCGCCGCATTTGCGCGATCCCCTTCATTATGTTGCGGACCTCGCGCTCGATACTTCGCGGATCCGGGAGGAGCTGGGCTACCTAGAGCCGGTGGACGCTGAGAGCGGGTTCCGCCAGACGGTGGAGTGGGAACGAACCCATCCGCCAACCAATCTCGATCCGACCCGATTCGACTACGCCGCTGAGGATGCCATCCTGACCCGACTCGCTTCGTGAAGCGGTCAGCGCTCAGTTCTCGACTATGGGCTCTCAGCTCTCAGCACCCAGCATCCAGCACTCAGCACCCAGCACTTGTACACTCTATACCCCAACCCCTACATCCGACCACCATGCCCTCCGGCTACTCCGGCACCCCGCTCGCTCAGAAGCTCGGCATCAAGCCGGGAGTGAAACTCGTAGTGCTGAACGCCCCCTGGGACTACCGGTCGGCGGTGGCGCTGCCAGCCGGAGCCGCCATCTCGAGCCGGATGAGTCAAGCGGCGCGGTTCGTTCATCTTTTCTGCGTAGATCAAGCCGAGTTGGGAGAGAAATCTTCCCGCCTCGCGAAAGCCCTGGCCGACGATGGGATCCTGTGGGTCTCCTGGCCCAAGAGGATCTCCGGGGTGTCGACCGATCTCACCGAGAACCTCGTGCGGGAATGGGGCCTCGCGGCCGGGCTGGTGGATGTGAAAGTCTGCGCGGTGGACGAGGTCTGGTCAGGCCTCAAGTTCGTTCGTAGGTTGCGGGATAGAGCCGTTAGCCGTTAGCCGTTAGCCGTTAGCCATTGGCCATTAGCTGTTAGCCGGCTGGCGGAGTTTCGAGACGAACGCGTTCAGCATCCGTTTGACGGCCACGGTGCACTGTGAGAGAGTGTCGTGTTGGCTTACTGAGAGATAGGATAGATCTCGACACAACAGGAGCTGGTATTCCACTTCGGCCGCCGAGCCGAGCGCGATAAGGAGAAACCGCCCCATCTCTCGGTCGCTATGGCGCGCCGATCCCTCGACGATGTTGGAGGCGATCGAAACCGCGGCTCGGCGTAGCTGGATGGTCAGGCCGTACTGTTCGGCCTTCGGAAAGTCCCGTGAGATCTTGTAGATGTCCAAGACCAATTGATGAGCCTTCTGCCAGACGGCGAGGCGTCGAAAATCTTGCATGGGGGCTCCCCGCTCGGTGGGTTGCAGAACTTGTCGGGTCGGAAGGTACGATGGTTCCCTCCGAGCACCGTCATCCTTTCCACGCCGGTATTACCATTTTCATGCAGGGCCGTTGGCTACCCCCGCTAATGGTTAACGGCTAACGGCTAACGGCAAATGGCTAACGACTAATGGCTAACGGCCAATGACTTCCGCCGCCCCCCGCATCCTCGTCGCCGACGATCAACCCGATGTTCTCCAAGCCCTCCGCCTGCTCCTCAAGGGGGAAGGCTTCGTTGCCGAGACGGTCAATTCTCCTGGCAGCGTACTGGCCGCGATGGAAGCCAGCGACTTCGACGTCGCCCTCATCGATCTGAATTACACCCGCGACACCACCTCGGGCCGGGAAGGTCTCGATCTCCTCTCCCGGCTCCGGATCATCGACTCCGCCCTGCCCGTGATCGTCATGACGGCCTTCGGTAGCGTCGAGGGCGCGGTCGAGGCCATGCGTCGGGGCGCTCGGGACTACATCGAGAAGCCGTGGGAGAACACTCGCCTGATGGCTACGCTGCGTACCCAGGTGGAGCTGGGGCGTGCCATCCGGCAGGGCCAACGGCTCGAGAGCGAAAACCGGACATTAAGGAAAGACGGTGTACCCGATCTCGTGGCCCAGTCCCCCTCCATGCAGGCCGTGCTCCGGCTGATGGAGCGGGTCGCGCCATCGGACGCGAACGCGCTGATTCTGGGGGAACACGGTTCCGGCAAGGAGGTCGTGGCCCGCTGGATTCACGCCGCGTCCGAGCGGGCCGGCCGGCCCATGGTCACGGTGAACGTGGGCGGCCTGTCCGAAGGCGTGTTCGAGAGCGAAGTGTTCGGCCACGAGCGAGGCGCCTTCACCGGGGCTCGCGCCGAGCGCGTCGGCCGCTTCGAGCTGGCCGATGGCGGCACGCTGTTCCTCGACGAAATCGCCAACGTGCCCCTCGCCCAGCAGGCCAAGCTCCTGCGGG
>JBGPJS010000016.1:0-18521 GCA_041485505.1 Gemmatimonadota bacterium
GCCGTCCTCATCTTCGGTGCCGTCAAGGCCACGAACCAAGCGGCGGAGACCCTGCAGAATGTGCTCAAGGACACCACCATGGTGTTCCTCGCGCCCCCCAAGGCAACGCCGCCCCCCCCGCCGCCCCAGGATGTCATCGTTAGTGCTACTCCGCCGCCCCAAGGCTTCCAGACCGTGGTGCCGCCCGCCGAGATCCCAACCGAGATCCCGCCGGTGGACCTCAATCAGCGCTTCGACCCGAAGGACTTCACCGGCAAGGGCGTCGAGGGTGGGATCGGGACTGGCGTGGTCGGTGGTACCGGCCCGGTCCCGACCCTGAACGGTGACGTGTTCCTGGCGGCGGACATCGATGATCCCCCGACGGCGGTTCCGGGCAGCGTCCAGCTGCGGTTTCCGCCAGTGATGCAACAGGCAGGGATCTCGGGTGTGGTCGAGGTGCAGTACGTCGTGGATACCACCGGACACGCCGAGCCATCGTCATTCAAGATTCTCAAGAGCACCCACAAGGCCTTCGAGGAGCCTGCTCATGAGGCGATCCTCAAGGGCCTCTTCAAGCCCGGGCGGTCTCGCGGGACTGCCGTCCGGGTGCTGGTCCAGCAGAAACTGAAGTTCAACATCAATCAGTAGGCTTGGAATCCACGGCCGCGTCTTGCATAACGATGCGGCCCGCCGTTTTCCCTGAGGAGGCACGACCCCATGAATCTCAGTCTCGCGGCACTTTATCACCAGATGGGCGCCTTCGCCACGGGCATCGTGTGGTTGCTCGGGCTCATGTCGCTGTACTCGATGACGATCGGGATCGGCAAGTTCTGGATGCTCATGCGCAGCCAAGCCGCGACTCGGAAATTCGTCCCCGAGTTTGCCCGGGCAATCCAGGAGGAGCAGCTCGACACGGCCATCACCCTGGCGGAGAAGAACAAGGCCAGCCATGTCTCCAAGGTGCTGGGCGAGGCCTTGGCCGAGGTGAAGACGCTCCTCTCTGACCGCGCCACCATTACTGCGCCGGACATCAATTCGGTCGAACGGGCGGTGGAACGGCAGATGCTGATCGTGCTCTCCGAACTCAAGCGGGGGCTCGGCGTGCTGGGCACCGTCGGCGCGACCGCGCCGTTCGTCGGCCTCCTCGGTACCACCATGGGCATCGTGAACGCCTTCTCGGGCATGGCGGCCGCCGGGGCCTCAGGCGGCCTCGCCGGCATCTCGGCCGGCATCTCGGAGGCGCTCATCACCACCGCATTCGGTCTCGTCGTCGCTATTCCGGCGGTGTGGCTCTACAACTACTTCACCACCAAGATTGAGTACATCACGGTGGAGATGACCTACACCTCCAAGGAACTGATCGACTACCTCATCAAGAGCGTCGGCAGCGAATTTGGCCGGTCGATCTTCACCAAGGAATTCCAGGCCCAAAAGGCGGTGACTGGCAGTGGCCACATCCACGGGTAGCGCCGGCCAGGGGGCGGTCAAGGCGGACATCAACGTGACGCCGATGATCGACGTCATGCTGGTGCTCCTGATCATCTTCATGATCGTGACCCCGCTGATCGCGGCAGGCTTCAAGGCCACCCTGCCCAAAGGCAACAACCTGGACAAGGATCCGGAGAAGGACAACGAGATCGTCCTGGGCATTGACGCCGCGGGCAACTATTTCCTCAATACCCGCGCGATCGAAGCCTCCGCCCTCGGGGACCAGCTCAATGCCATTTTCGCGGCCCGGACCGAGGACAAGATCCTGTACTTCAAGGCGGATAATCAGTTGAAATACGGCCGGATCCAAGAGGCGGTCGAGTTGGCCCGCCACGCCGGGGTCCGGGTCATCGCCTCGATCACCGAGCCCAGCGCGGGCGGTCTTTTTCAGCAGCCCAAGGAGAAACCGTGATATGGGGATGGACACTGGCCGTAGCGCAGGCGTGAGCCACGATATCAATGTGACCCCCATGATCGACGTGCTCTTGGTGCTGCTGATCATTTTCATGGTGACGCAGCCACTCTCCCGGATGTCCCTGAGCATTCAGGTGCCGCCGGAGGTCACTAACACTCCGCCGAGCGCACAATCCAACCAGATCGTGCTGGAACTGAATGACGACGGGAGCTACTCGATCAACTCCCAGCCGGTCCCCAAGGACCAGCTGGATACCCAGCTGCACGCGATCTACGACAACCGGCCGGCCAAACTGCTGTTCATGAAGCCCGGGCTCAACCGGCTGTATCAGGACGTCACCGAGGCCATGGACATTGCGAGGGGAGCCGGCATCCAGGTCATCGGCTTCACGCCGCGGGAGGCGTACCGGTAGCCTCGAGGGAAGGCGGATGGGCAGTTAGCATAGCGGGGAGAGTCGCCAGCGACTCCCCCGCTCTTCTTTTGGGGTGGGAGTATTATTCCTGAGGAGTCAGGAGTGTGGGGCCGCGCCATCCCGCCGTCCTACTCCTTGCTAGTCACCGCTTACCCGTTCGTCCTCACTGAGGAGGCATCCACGCGTCCCCCTACCGCTCCATTGCTGAGGCTGCCGAAGTCGCGGCGCCGTCTCACCGGAGCGGTGGGTTCCCTTCTGCTCCACCTGCTCATTCTGTGGCTCCTGGTCCCGACCATGGACCGCGACTTGGTTCGGACGGTGCCGCGCGGGGCGCCCGCGTCCCGGCCGGGGGGAGGTGGCGGAGGGGGCGGTGGTGGATATATTACCCTTCCCGCGTTCGAGCCTCCCCCGAGCGCGGCGACGCGAGCCCCTCCGCCGCGTATCACCCCTCCAGTCGTCGTTCAGATTCCGGTGCCTCAGCCGGTTCCGACTCCGCCGGCCGATACGGCGGTTAACCCTCCGCTGGTGGCTACAGGCACTGCCGCCGCGGCCGATAGTGCCGCCGGACCTGGAGAAGGCGGTGGGACGGGTGGAGGCAACGGGGTTGGTGATGGCCCAGGGACCGGGACCGGTACCGGTCCGGGGACTGGTGGGGGTGAGGGGGGCACGGGCACCGGGCCTCAACTGAGGCATCTGTTGGTCGCGCCGGATAATCCCCCGAAGGAGCTGCGGGGGCTGACCATCCAGGTGACCTTCTGGATCGGTGCGGACGGCCGATCGGAGCGTATCGAAGTCGAGCCGGAGATCAAGGACAAGGGGTTCGCGCGCAAACTATCTGAACGGATGCTCGCCTATCTCTGGAGGCCCGCCCGCGGGTCGGACGGACTGCCGGTTCCCAGCACTTTCACACTGTCCTGGACCTACTAGCGCAGGAGCGTGGTTTGCGGCCGCAATTCCCGTTCACATTTCACGGTTGACGACCTCAGGCCTCCATGTCCTCACTCTTTGTCCGGAAGTCCGTTCAGGATTGCGAAGACGATATCGCCGAGCGGGGCGGGCTCAAGCGCTCGCTCAACAAATGGCACCTGACCGCGCTGGGGGTCGGGGCCACGATCGGGGCCGGGATCTTTGCCACCACCGGTACCGCCATCGCCGGTGACTCAGCCCGCTTGGGGGCCGGTCCTGGGATCATCTACTCGTTCCTCTTCACGGCGGCCACCTGTGGGTTCGCGGCGCTCTGTTACGCCGAATTCGCCGCGATGGTGCCGGTCGCGGGGTCGGCGTACACCTACGCCTACGCGTCGCTGGGCGAGTTGGTGGCTTGGATCATCGGTTGGGATCTCATCGTCGAGTACGCCGTGGGAAACATCGGGGTAGCGATCGGGTGGGCGGCTTACTTCCAGGAACTGCTCCGGCACTTCGGGGTAGCCCTTCCGGCCTGGCTCGCCACCGACGTTCGATCAGCCCACATGGCGGTGGACGCCATCGCGGCGGGCTCGAGTGATCCCGCCAACCAGTATCTGGCCTCCGCGCTGACTACCGCTCCCCATCTCTTCGGTCTCCCGGTCATCGCCAACCTGCCGGCCTTCCTCATCGTGGCCCTCATCACCGTGATCCTGGTCATTGGCATCAAGGAATCGGCCAATTCGAACAATGCGATGGTGCTCCTCAAGATCGGGATTATTCTCTTTTTCGTCGCGGTGGGGGTCACGCTGATCCGGCCCGTCAACTGGACCAACCCGGCGACCGGTGGTTTCACCCCGAACGGCTTTACGGGCGTGAGTACCGGGGCGGCGATCATATTCTTCAGTTATATCGGCTTCGATGCCACCTCGACCGCCGCCGAGGAGGCCAAGGATCCCGCCAAGGACATGCCGTTTGGCATCATCATGAGTCTCGTGGTGTGTACGGTGATCTACATCGTGCTCGCCGCGGTGATGACGGGAATGGCCCCCTGGAACCAGCTGGGGACCGCCGAGCCGATGATCACCGCCCTCTCGCTGGCTGACGGATCACCCGGACTGATCAACGCCTCCCGTTTCATCGTGGCCTTGGGTGCGGTGATCGCCATGAGCAGCGTCCTCCTGGTCTTCCAACTGGGCCAGCCCCGGATCTTCATGTCGATGGCGCGTGACGGACTGCTGCCGCCCGTCCTGGCAAAAGTGCACCCTCGCTTCAAGACGCCCTACGTCGGGACCATTCTGACCGGGATCTTCGTGGCGGTCTTCGCGGCGTTCGCCAACATCGCCGAGGTAGTGGATCTGACCAACATCGGGACCCTGTTCGCGTTCATCCTGGTGTCGGCGGGCGTGATCGTGCTGCGCTACAAGGAGCCCGATCGGGTTCGGCCCTTCCGGGCGCCCTGGGTGCCGGTCACACCGATCATTTCGATCGTCACCTGCCTCTACCTGATGTGGAATCTGCCGGCGCTCACCTGGAAGCGGTTCGTCATCTGGCTGGTGATCGGATTGGTGCTGTATTGGACTTACGGTGCGGGGCACAGCCGGCTGCGGAACCCCGGGAAACAAGTGAGCAGAAAGCGGTAAGCAGTAAGCGGGAGTTCCGAGTCAATGAAGCCCTCCGTGACCATCGGCCGCGGAGGGTTCCTCGCTTGGGGGAGCGCCTGTTCACTGTTCACTGCTTACTGCTTACTGCTCCCCGCGTCTCTGGCCATGGCGACGGCCCCCATCGCGGGATCGATCGCCCGTTCCAGCAAACGGATCCGAGGTTCGGTTGTGAGGATCGTCTTGACTGCGGGGTAGAGCGGACGGCCGGGCGAGAGCAGCCCCCCGGCGGCCGCCACGGCCACCGGGGTCGGAGAGACGAAGTACTCCAACAGGTGCAGGGCGAGCTGGGAGAGCTCCCGGGCGGCGTAATCGATGATTCCCTTGGCGAGGGTATCGCCGGCCGTCGCGGCGTCGATGACCACGGGGGCCAATGCCGCGATTTCCGTCACCGTCGCATTCGTCGCCCACCGGACCAGAGGGTCGAAGCCGTCGCAGCGTGCCGCGGCCAGCACTCGCGGTGTGAGCTCGGTCCGGGGGCCTCGGCCGTCGTGGGCGCGGCCCACCGCCCCCAGGGCACCACGGCCAATGGCGTATCCGCTGCCCTCATCCCCCATCTGCCAGCCGTAACCACCGGCCCGGTGCAGGCGTCCCGACTCGTCCCGGCCCACGGCGATACTCCCGGTCCCTGACGACACCACGATTCCGCTGCCGGACCCGAACGCCGCTGCGAGCGCCACCTCGATGTCGGTCGTCACGACGACCTGCCCAGCGAACCCCTCCCCCCGGAGCGCTTGACGCAGCTCTTCCCGCTCGGCTTCCCGGCCCGCGCCGGCCGCGCCCACCACCAGCACCTCGCAACGGAGAGTCCCCGCCGCGCCGAGAGCCCGTCTGACGACTTCGGCAATCGTGGTGGCGGAGACCAGGGCCCGGCCCGGCCGCACCGCTGCTCCCGGACCCTCTGCCCGGCCCAGGACCCGGTCCCCGTCGGAGACGACGACTTGGGTGGAGGTACCGCCGACATCGGCACCGGCGAGAATCCGCGTCATGTCGAGACCATCCGAGGTTCGGGGTGAGCGAACAGGCTCAGCGTTACCCCAGACACCAGGGTGAGCACCGTGCCCAGC
The DNA here is from genome assembly GCA_041485505.1 of Gemmatimonadota bacterium. GTDB lineage: Bacteria > Gemmatimonadota > Gemmatimonadetes > Gemmatimonadales > GWC2-71-9 > JBDUEA01. Next base: position 5,926 of record JBGPJS010000016.1, read on the forward strand.
GGCACGTACCAGGGCCAGGCGAGGGCCCCGACCGGCTCAAGCCAGGCCAGCGCGGGGTAGGTCGCCAGTCGTTTGGCGAAGACGACCACGAGCATGACCGTGACCGTGACGATGAGGGCGCCGATCGCGTCCCGCCCGGTCGCACGGGGCCAGCGCCCGGCGAGCACATAGGTGCCGAGCAGCCCGCCGTAGGTAATGGAGGCGATGGAGAGGGCCAGAACGACGACGGGAGTATTGCCCTGCGTCGAATACGCATCGAAGAAAAGGGCCCCGACGATGAGGATCATTGCCCAGGCCGCGGAGAACCGGCGCCCCACCTTGAGCAGATGCACCGGGTCCTGCCGGCCGGTCCATCCGGCGTAGAGGTCATGGGTGGCTGACGAGGCCAGCGAGTTGATCGCCGAGCTGTGGGTTCCCATGGCCGCAGCGAGAATCCCCGCGATGAGGAGGCCTGCAAGCCCCGCCGGTAGATGCTCTAGCACGAATCGCGGGAAGATCTGGTCTGGCGGCAGTTCCGGAGTGACCAGCCCCGCCGACCAGATGGCGGACCCGACCAGCAGAAACAACAGGAATTGCAGGATCACCAGGATTCCCGATCCGACCAGCGCCACCCGGGCGTCTCGGAGGGAGCGGGAACCGAGGAGGCGTTGGACGATGAGGTGATCGGTGCCATGAGAGGCCGCCGAGAGCAACGCGCCGCCGAGGACGCCCCCGAGCAGCGTATAGGTAGATGTGAGGTTGATCGCGGGATCGATCAGCCGAAGCTTTCCGGCCGCCGCGGCATGGTGCAGGGCCGTGGCTGCTCCACCGCCTAGATGCCAGGCGACGAGAAGCGCCGCCGTGCCCCCGGTCAGATAGACGGTGAGCTGCATGACGTCGGTCCAGACGACCGCCTTGAATCCACCGAACCAGGTATAGACCATCGTCACGACACCGACGGCCGCAATGGCCCATGGCACGCTCCATCCCGTGACGAGTGCCAGGGGAATCGCGCTCGCGAACACCCGCACCGCGTCGCCCAGGGATCGGGTGACCAGGAACACGCAGGAGGTGAGCCGGCGGGTGCCGGCGCCGAAGCGCGATTCGAGACGGGCATAGGCGGTTTCCTGCTGTCCACTGAAGTAACCGGGCAGGAGCCACGCCGCCACGCCGATGCGGCCAACGAGGTATCCGAAACCGAGTTGCAGAAAGGTCAGATCGCCCTTCGCGCCGATCCCGGGCACCGAGATCACCGTCAGGGCTGAGGTCTCGGTCGCGACGATAGAGAGCAGGATGGCCCAGGCGGGCAGGTTGCGAGCGCCCAGGAAGTAATCGCCCGCGGTCCGGCTCCCGCGAGACACCCAGAGGCCGATTCCAATCGAAAGGGCGAGGTAGGCCGCGACAACGATCAGGTCGAGGGAGGACAGGCGAGGCCCCGGCGGCAGAGGGAACGGGGAACAGGGAACGGAACCAAGAAAAACGGGGAGCGGGGCCGGGACCGTGCCCCGTTCTCCCGTTCCCCGTTTTCCCGGGTTACGACCTCGGCGATGTTAGGCGGTAAAGCTGGTCCCGCAACCGCAGCCACCCGTGGCGTTCGGGTTGGTGAAGGTGAATCCGGAGCCTTGCATGGAGGTGACGTAGTCCACGGTTATGCCGTTGAGGTATTGCATGCTGAAGCCGTCCACGAAGACGCGCACCCGGTTGACTTCCAACACCGCATCGTCCTCCAGGGCGCGCTCCTCGATGTTGAGGCTGTATTTGAAGCCGGAGCATCCGCCAGGGAGAACGCTGATACGCAATCCCGCGGTTTCCACCGACACCTGTTCGGCGGCGATGAACTTCCGGACCTCCTCGGCCGCGGGATCGGTGACTGTCAACGCGAATCCCGGTACGGCCGTCTGCGGCGCCGTGCTTTCCATTCGATGACTCCTTTCCCTGGCTCCGGAGTGCGAAAGGGAGCCGGAAAACCTCGATACTGATCGCGAAGATGAGTTGAAAGCTACGACAGGTCCCGTGGGGTGTCAACGCTCGAGAGCAGTTGGGAATCCTGGCCTAAGTTGCGGTAGATCAACGTGAAACAGAAGATTGCCAGGGCAGTGTAAAGCCCGCCGCGGACAGGGGTTCGGAGGAGATAGGCGCCGATAGCGAAGGAGGTGGAGTAGACCCCGACCACCCCTGCGATCCAGTTAAGCCACGAGGCCTTTCCTCCCGGAATCTCGTCTTCCTTGTAGCCTGCCCACTTGGCGAGGTGCCGCCAGCCTGCCCCCCCCGGCCGGGCCCGTCGGTAGAACCGTATGAGGGTGGCCTCGGACTCGGCCGGTGTGAGAAAAGTCATGGTCAGCCAGACCAGGGTCGTGACCCCGGTAGTGATGAGCATCCCGATGGCGTAGTGCGGGCTGGTGGTATCCGTGATATCCAGCTCAACGAAATGCAGGAAGAGAGAGGTAACGAAGGCCGCGATCATCGCGCTGATCTCGGACCAGGCATTGACCCGCCACCAGTACCACCGGAGGATGAACACCGCCCCGGTGCCGGCCCCGAGGCCGATCAGGAGCTTCCACCCCTCCTCCACGCTGGGGATGAATTGCAGCGTTACCAGCGTAAGGGCCATGAGCAAGGCGCTGAAGTAACGGAACATGCGGACCTGTTGACCCGCGGCCGCACTCGGGCGAAAGAAGCGGAGGTACACATCGTTCACCAGGTAGGATGCGCCCCAGCTCAGGTGGGTACTGATGGTGCTCACGAACGCGGCCGCGAACGACGCGAGCAACAACCCCCTGAGCGGTGACGGCAGGACGTCGATCATCACCCGCACGTAGCCCTCTTCAGGGCTTCCCAGGTCGGGATAACGCAGCAACGCGACGAACCCCACCAGAATCCAGGGCCAGGGCCGGAGGGCGTAGTGGGCGATGTTGAACCAGAGGGTGGCGAAGACCCCATCCCGTTCGGTTCTGGTCGAGAGGATTCGCCGCGCCACGATGCCGCCACCCCCTGGCTCGGCGCCCGGGTACCAGGCGGCCCACCATTGAACCGTCAGGAAGACCATCAGGGTGGAGAGCGGGAGCCAGTCCTTATCGATCGGCGGCAGGGCGTTGAACGCGGTGGCCCGAGACCCGAAATGGGCGCTGGCTCCCTGCGTCAAGGCGTTCAGCCCGCCCACGCTGTTTACCGCGAGGAGGGCCAGCAGAATGGAGCCGCCCAGGCCCACGACCAGCTGCACCGTATCGCTCGCGATCACGCCCCGGAGCCCGGCCAGCGACAGGTATAACCCGGTGAGGGTCATGAGGCCGACCGCGGCGACCCAGGGATCCAGCCCGAGCGTGATCTCCAGGATCGTGACCATGGCGCGGGTCACCCACGCCATGATGATCAGGTTGATCGGGAGCGCCAGGTAGAGTGCCCGGAATGCCCGCAGAATGGCGGCCGGTCGGCCGCCATACCGCAGCTCCGCGAACTCGACGTCAGTGGTGACCCCCGCCCGACGCCAGAGCCGCGCGAAGAAGAAGACGGTCAGAACGCCTGAGATCGCGCCGTTCCACCAGAGCCAGTTGCCCGCGACCCCGTACTTCGAGACCAGTCCGGCCACCGCGAGTGGCGCATCGGCGCCAAAAGAGGCCGCCACCATCGAGGTGCCCGCGATCCACCATGGCAGGGAGCGGCCGGAGAGGTAGTCGACCAGCGACCAACCTCGCCGCCGCATGAAGGACCGGCCAATTACTGCCGAGGTGACGAAGTACCCGACGATAACGAGCCAGTCCCAAGTCGTGAGGGTCATGGGCCTGGCGGAAAGAGGGTGGTGACCACGAGGTCGGCGACTCGCGCGCGCACCGGTCCCCACTTCGGGTTATCACGGGTGGGGTGGACTCGGTTGCTGAGGAGGACAATCACGAGGTCGCGGGCGGGATCGATCCAGATCGAGGTGCCGGTGAATCCGGTGTGCCCGAAACTCTCCGGCGAGAGTCGGCTCCCGGCGCTGCTTCCCTCGGAGGGTGTGTCCCAGCCGAGGGCTCTGCTGGAGCCTGGGGGGAGATCTTGTCGCCGGATGAACTCGAGGGCGGTACGGCGGGACAGCGGGACGGCGGACCCAGCCTCGCCCGCCGCCCCCACCGTTCCGCCGTTCCGCCCCAAGGTGGCGAGCAGCCACTCCCCGAAGGTCAACAGGTCGACCGCGTCACTGAACAGCCCCGCGTGTCCCGAAACACCATCCAGCCGACTCGCGTTCTCGTCGTGGACTTCGCCCCGCAGGACTCGACCCCGCCACGGGTCGTTCTCGGTCGGCGCGATGCGGGGGCGCCAGGTCGCCGGCGGGAGGTATCGGGTGTCGTCCATGCCGAGTGGCTGAAACAGACGGCGTGCGAGCAGCGAATCGATCCGCTCGCCGTAGCGGTTTTCGATGGTCTGGGTAAGGAGGATGGCACCCAGATCGGAATACACGAAACGGGCGCCTGGAACGGTGTCGAGTGCGGTCGTATCCGCCAGCGCGAGGGCGGCCGAGCGGGTGGCGCTCTCCTGGTAGAGCGGCCTCCACGCCGGGAGGCCGCTCGAGTGGGTGAGCAGGTGCCGGAGGGTGATCCCGGCCTTGCCGGGACCAACGAAGGCCGGTACGTAGCGCTGAACCGGGGCGTCGAGCTCGAGTCGGTTCTCGTCGACAGCGAGCATTATCGCGGAGGTCAGTCCAATCACTTTGGTCAGCGACGCGAGATCGTACAACGAGGCGCTGTCGGGCTGAGTGGCATCATCCTGGCCGAGACGGCCGGTGCCGGAGAAGAAGCGGTGGCCGGCATAACTCACGCCGAGGACGGCGCCGGGCGCGGCGCCATCCTTCACGACGGAGTCGAGGAAGCTGGAAACCGGCGACCAATCCAGGGTGCGGCCGGGGCCAACGGTGGCGGGCCGGTTGCGTCCCGCACAACCCTGCAGAAAGGCTGCCGCGAGCAGGTATCCCAGCCGCCGGTTCCGGCTCACCGCTTACTGCTCACCGCTCACTGCAGTATCCGGCACCACGCGTTGGAGGCCATACCCGATCGGGTAGAGCGGCGGCAGGCTGATGGGCAGGTGACCACCGATGTCGGCCTGTCCGGTGAGAGCCTGGGCCACCGCCCACTCGCTCACCGGATTCGCCGACCATCCCAGGAGGTACGAGCTCACGTGGGGCGTCTGGCTCAGGAGGTACGGCGAGCCGAGAGAGACCAGCACCGTCGGTTTTCGGCGGGCGGTCTCGTCGATCAAGCTGGCCATGGCATCGGGGAGGGAGATAGTGCCCCGCCCCGCCGAGGCGCGCACGGCGGTCGCGAAAAGCGTGATGCCGTTTTTTCCGATTGCCACGCGCGCCGAGTCGTAACTGGCGGGACCACTCGCCGGCCAGAGCTTGAAGGCGGAGATGGCACTCCCGGCCGTGCGAAGCTCGGCGGCGAGGGTATTACCAACATTGGGGCTGTTCTCGTCGCCGTAGGTGATCAGGGTGATGCTGTGGACCCGGGCCCGGAGGCTGTCCAGGGTGCCGAGACTGTCGCAGACCAGGACCAGAGAGCGCTGGGCCACGTCCCTTGCCGCCGCCGTGAAGTCATGCTGACCCACGATGAAGGGAACGCTGTCCAGGATAACCCCGCGGTGGTGGTAGAGGCCGAGCTGGCGCTTGATGGCCAGCATACGGCGCACCGAACGGTCGAGCCGTTCCAGGGAGATCCGACCGGAGTCCACCGCCGCGGCCATCGCGTCGATGGCGATCTTGGGATCGATCGGCATGAGCAGGAGGTCGGAACCGGCGAGAAAGGCCTGCACCACCGCTTCCCCGGGACCGTACGCGGTGACGATGCTGCCCATCATGAGCGCGTCGGTCACCGCGAGCCCGCCGAAGCGGAGCGAGTCCCGCAGCACTCCGGTCATGATTTCGGGGGCGAGCGTCGCGGGGCGGACCCGCCCGCCGTCCAGCCCCGGCATTGCGATGTGGCCCGACATGACGACCGCGACGCCGGCGTTTACCGCTGCCCGGAAGGGGACCAGCTCGAGCGAATCGAGCCGATCCCATCCCGCGGTAATGACGGGAAGCGCAAGGTGCGAGTCGGTCTCGGTGTCGCCATGGCCGGGAAAGTGTTTGACTGTTGCCAGCATCCCGTGATCCTGAATACCGTGGATCTCGGCCTCGACCAGAGCCGCCACGGCCCGGGGTTCCTCGCCGAAGGACCGGGTGTTGATAATCGGGTTCGCCGGGTTGTTATTGACGTCAGCCACCGGCGCGAAGGCCAGTTGGATTCCCACCGCGCGACCCTCGAGGGCGGTGATCCGGCCCATCTCATAGGCATCCCGTTCTCTCCCGGTGGCCGCGACGCCCATGTTGGTGGGGAAGGGAGTGCCACCGGTCAGCCGGAACGCGGTGCCGCCTTCGAGGTCCGCGGCGATGAGCAACGGCAGCGCCGACCGTGCCTGCAGGCGGTTGAGCTTGGCGGCGACGTCGAGCGGGGAGCCGATGGAGACGATGATCCCGCCGACGTGCAGGGAGTCCACCCAACCCTGCATCCTCGCAAAGGCGTCATCGTCGAAGGCGGCATAGTTCCCTGGAATCCACGGCATGACCAGCTGCGCGATCCGATCGTGGAGTGTCAGGGTGTCGAGCAGGCGGTCAATGTTGAGCGGCGCCGCCGGAAGCTCGGGTGTGAACACCGGCTCCATTTCAGGGATCGGTTCGGTGCCGGATGCGGTGGGATGACAAGCCGCGCCGGCGAGTGCCAGAGCGGTTACCACGATATTGAGTTGCCGCGCGGGAGGCAGTGGATGCACTGGGTTCTCGGCTTGCTGGGTCTGTGGTGCGTGGGCGCGGGATGCGGGCCGGCGCCCTCGGGAGCGCCCCGGGGGTCGGGGCTGGCGTCCGGGCCCGCCCGCCCTGGGATCGATGTTCTGCTCTCCGACTCCATCCGGCTGGTTCGAGGCCGGCGGGTCGGGCTGGTCACCAATCAGGCCGGGGTCGATGCGCGTGGCAACAGCGACGTGGAACGCCTGCGGGACGCGGGAATCCGGCTGGTGGCGTTGTTTAGTCCGGAGCACGGTTTCCGGGGCACCGCCGACCCCGGGGCAGCCGTCGCATCGACCCGGGACTCCGCCACCGGGCTACCAATCTACAGCCTCTACGGCCGAACTTCCGCCCCCACAGACAGTATGCTCATCGGCATCGACGTCATGTTGGTGGATCTTCAGGACGTCGGGGCCCGCTACTATACCTATCTCTGGACGACGGTGCAGGTGATGCGGGCCGCGGCGACGAAGGACATCGCGGTGATCGTCCTGGATCGCCCCAACCCGCTCGGAGGGGTGGCGCAAGGCAATGTGCTCGACACCGCGCTGGCCTCGCCAGTCGGCCTCCTGGCCGTTCCAATGCGCCACGGCATGACGCTGGGGGAGCTGGCCCGGCTGGCCAGATCTGATCTCGGCCTGACGGCCGATCTGACCGTCGTGCCCGTCTCGGGGTGGAAGCGAGCGATGTTCTTCGATGAGACCGGGCTCCCGTTCATTCCTCCGAGCCCGAATCTGCGCTCCATCGAGAGTCTGCTCCATTATCCCGGCCTCTGCCTGTTCGAGGGGACCAACCTTTCGGTAGGGCGGGGCAGCGACCATCCCTTCGAGCAGATCGGAGCCCCGTGGCTGGACACCGTTTGGGTTCTCAAGAGTCTGCGTGCCACTACGACGCCCGGCGTCACCTTCGGTGGCGTGAGCTTCAGGCCGGAACGGCCGGGCGATGGGAAATTCTCCGACACGGTGGTCGCGGGAATACGGCTCCAGGTTACCGACCGGGCCCGGTACGACCCGACGGCCACTGCGATCACGCTCCTCTCACTGATCCGGGCCCGTCACCCCGACCTTCTGGATTGGCGGCTTCCCCACTTCGATCGGCTGGCCGGCGGGCAGGACCTGCGAGAGGCGATTCTGCACGGAGTGCCGGCCGATCGAATCGTCGCCACCTGGCGTCCGGCTCTCGATCGCTTCAACCAACGTCGGGCGCCTTTCCTCTTGTACGACCGCTGAGATTCTCTCCACTCGACGACCCATCTCTACCCTCCCCGACGCCCCCCCACAAGCGTTCACCATTGTTGCCCCAACCCGTTCTGCCGGTTATTCTTTGCCCCGTCAAAACGGGGGCCGGGCGGCGCCCGGCGAAGCAACCGACTCCCAGGGGCTGCCTCGACGGTGACGCTGATCCGCAAAGGCGTGGAACAGGGCTTCAATACCGTGGTGCGGCCGATGGTGGACGCACTGATCCGGTCAGGCATCCGGCCGAACACCATCACGATCGTCGGTACTCTGCTGGTTCTGGCCTCGGCGGTGGGCTATGCCTCCGGTGCCATCCGCCTCGGGGGCCTGCTGCTTCTCCTGAGTGGAGTAGTGGACACGCTGGATGGGGCGGTGGCGCGGGGGACCGCCATGGTCACGAAGTTTGGCGCGTTCTTCGATTCTACGCTCGACCGGGTCGGGGACGGCGCGACGTTCATGGGGATCGCCGTCTTCCTTATGCTCGATCCGGATGTGGCCTACCGGGTGCCCGCGGTGTTTCTCTGCATGCTGGCCATCCTCGCCTCGCTCCTGGTGTCCTACGCGCGGGCGCGCGCTGAGGGGCTGGGGCTGGACTGCAAGGTGGGGATCGTCCAACGGGCCGAACGGATCGTGGGGCTCGGGGTCCCCTCGCTGGCAGTGGGAGCCGGGCCGCAGGCGCTGGTGCTCGAGGGGATTGTCGCCATACTCGCGCTGGCCTCCGTCGTCACCGTGGTCCAGCGCTTCGTGTACGTATATCAGGTGACCGAGGGCGCCACGGCGTCCGGGTCATCCTCAAAAGGGGGATAGCGGTGTCGAAAGCAACCGGTCGGTCGATCGCGCCGGCCCAAGGCAGGCTCGGGATCCTCTGTGTCGGTCTCGGCGCCGTGGCGACGACGTTCATTGCCGGCGTCGAGCTGATTCGGCGCGGGAAGGCCAAGCCCATCGGCTCCCTCACCCAAATGGGCACCATCCGGCTGGGGAAGCGCACCGAGGGACGGGCGCCGCTCATCAAGGAGTTCATTCCTCTGGCGGATCTCCAGGACCTCACTTTTGGTGCCTGGGACGCGGTGCCGGACAACGCGTACGAGTCCTGTCTCCATTGCGGCGTCCTCGACAGGCACGAGCATGTGGAGCCGATCGCGGATTACCTGAAGGCCATCAAGCCGATGCCGGCTGTCTTCGACCAGCAGTATGTGAAGCGGCTCGAAGGGAAGAACCTCAAGACCGGCAAGACCAAGAAGGACCTGGCCGAGGCGCTGCGAAAGGATATCCGGGATTTCAAGGCGACCCAGAAATGCGACCGACTGGTGATCGTCTGGTGCGCCTCGACCGAAATTTTCATTACCCCGGGTCCAGCCCATCAGACCCTCGCCGCTTTCGAGAGGGCCATGGAGGCCAATGATGCCTCCATCGCCCCGTCAATGCTCTACGCCTACGCGGCCATCATGGAAGGCGTCCCCTTCGCCAACGGGGCCCCGAACCTCTGCTGCGACATTCCCGCGCTGGAGAAGCTGGCCCACGATCGCGGCGTCGCTATCGGTGGTAAGGACTTCAAGACCGGCCAGACCATGATCAAGACCGTGCTCTCGCCGATGTTCAAGGCCCGGATGCTCGGTGTCGCGGGCTGGTATTCCACCAACATTCTGGGCAATCGGGACGGCGAGGTGCTGGACGATCCGGAGAGCTTCAAGACCAAGGAAGAATCAAAGCTCGGGGTACTGGAATACATCCTCCAGCCCCAGCTCTATCCGGAGCTGTACGGCAAGCTTTATCACAAGGTGCGGATCAACTACTATCCGCCGCGGGGAGACAACAAGGAAGGCTGGGACAATATCGACATCTTCGGGTGGCTCAACTACCCGATGCAGATCAAGGTGGACTTTCTATGCCGGGACTCGATCCTGGCCGCCCCGCTGGTGCTGGACCTGGCCCTCTTCTTCGATCTGGCCCAGCGCGCCAAGCTGGCGGGAATCCAGGAGTGGCTCTCCTTCTACTTCAAGAGCCCTCAGGTGGGGACGGGTCTCTATCCCGAGCACGATCTGTTCATTCAGCAGACCAAGCTCAAGAACACGCTGCGTTGGCTCATGGGTGAGGAACAGATCACCCATCTGGGGGTGGAGTATTACGAGTATGCGGAGAAATAAGGCGTGAACGGTGAACGGTGAACGGCCCCGCCCGCCTCCGCCTGTTCACTACGTTTACGGTTCACTGTTGACTGAGAGAGGGAGCCCGAACGCCTCATGAAGTACTTCCACCGTACCCACCTGGCGCCCGACGCGGTCATCGCGCGGGCCAACGCCTTCTTCGGGCCGCGCCTCGCGCCCACCGAGGACGCACCGCGTCGGCGCCGCTTCTCCGGCGCGGTGGGGCAGATCAGCGTCAGTGCGCGCGCCGAAGGCGGCCACTACACCCTGATTTCCGTGGAGACCAATCAGCCCGGTGAGAGCGAGGCCGACCGAATGGCCAAGCGGTTCCTGACCGAAGTGCACACTCTGGCCGAGCCGACGCACGAGGCGCGCGGCGCCTACTGATCGGGGGTCGGACCATGGGCCACCTGAGACTCAACGTAACGGGCATGCAGGGGCCGGCCTGTCAGGACAAGATCGAGCGGGAACTCGGCCGAGTGCCCGGGGTGTGGGCGGCGGTGACCTGTCTCGATCAGGGGTATCTGGATGTGGAGTACGCCGACGACAACGGCCCGGCCGCGGACGCGCTGATCGCCGCGGTCCGAAAGGCCGGTTACTCCGCGAGGCTCGGCGGCTGATTCTCCAGTGAACGGTAAACGGTGAACAGTAAACAAGATTCACCGATGCCGCCGTTCCTGCTCACTGTTCCCTGCTCACTGCTCACTGCTCACTTGTCTCAGGAGATCTCCGACGATGAATCGGATGCCGTCAGTGTGGAGTCGATGGGTTCCCTTCTGCCTCGTGCTCGGACTCACCCTTCTCGCCGGCGCGGCCCAGGCACAGCCGGTCCGGGCAGTTGACCGGGCCGCGACGGCCGTCGTCCAGGCCGAGCCCGCCGGAGGTGAGGCGAGCCTGGTCCTGCCCGATTTGCACCAAGTGAGCTTTCTGGGAGGGATCAACGGCTCCTCGCTACTCAAGAGCGGGCTGTTCGTCTGCCTGCTGGGCCTCCTCTTCGGTCTCATGATCTACACTCAGCTCAAGAACCTGCCGGTCCACCAGTCCATGTTGGAGATTTCGGAGCTGATCTACGAGACCTGCAAGACCTACCTGATCACGCAGGGCAAGTTCCTGATGGTCCTCTGGGCCTTCATCGGCACCATCATCCTGTTCTACTTCGGGGTGCTGCAGCATTTCGCCCCGGTCAAGGTCGCCATCATTCTGGGCTTCAGCCTGGTCGGCATTGCCGGGAGCTACGGTGTGGCGTGGTTTGGCATCCGGGTCAACACTTTTGCCAATTCCCGCACCGCCTTTGCGAGCCTCAAGGGCAAGCCCTATCCCTGTTATCAGATTCCGCTCAAGGCGGGCATGAGCATCGGGATGCTGCTGATCAGCGTCGAGCTCCTGCTGATGCTGTTCATCCTCCTCTTCGTCCCGGGCGATTACGCCGGGCCCTGCTTCATCGGCTTCGCCATCGGCGAGTCCCTGGGGGCGGCGGCGCTCCGGATCGCGGGCGGCATCTTCACCAAGATCGCCGACATCGGCTCCGACCTGATGAAGATCGTCTTCAATATCAAGGAAGACGACGCCCGGAACCCTGGCGTCATCGCCGACTGTACCGGCGACAACGCCGGCGATTCGGTGGGACCCTCGGCGGACGGTTTCGAGACCTACGGCGTCACCGGGGTGGCGCTGATCTCATTCATCCTGCTGGCGGTGAAGGACCCGCTGGTGCAGGTGCAGCTGCTGGTCTGGATCTTCGTCATGCGGGTCATGATGGTGATCGCCTCCGGCGTCTCCTACTTCATCAATGAGGCCATCGCCAAGGCACGCTACGTCCAGGTCGACAAGATGAACTACGAGGTGCCCCTCACCACGCTGGTCTGGCTCACCTCGATCGTCTCGGTGACCGCCACCTACGCGGTCTCCTACGAGCTGATCCCAACTCTGGGTGACGGCACCCTCTGGTGGAAGCTCTCCACCATCATCACCTGCGGCACCCTGGCCGGTGCCATCATTCCGGAGTTCGTGAAGGTGTTTACCTCGACCGAGTCCCGGCACGTCCGCGAGATCGTCACCGCCTCCCGCCAGGGCGGCGCCTCGCTCAACATCCTTTCCGGGCTGGTCGCGGGGAATTTCAGCGCCTACTGGCTCGGCCTCACCATCCTGCTCCTCATGGGCATCGCCTATGGCGTCAGCACGGTGATCCCGGCGATCGATCCCTCCAAGGTCGCTGAGGGGGGCCTGATGCTGGCTCCCGCGGTGTTCGCGTTCGGCCTGGTAGCCTTCGGATTTCTGGGGATGGGGCCGGTCACCATCGCGGTCGACTCCTACGGCCCGGTGACCGACAACGCCCAATCGGTTTACGAGCTATCGGTCATCGAGACCCTGCCCGGCATCAAGGACGAGCTCAAGAAGACCTATGGCTTCGAGGTGAACTTCGAGAAAGCCAAGCACCATCTCGAGGAGAAC
>JBGPJS010000017.1:0-18394 GCA_041485505.1 Gemmatimonadota bacterium
GTCGTTCCGCCGCACCACCAGCAGCCGACTCCCCCCCCGCTCCGCCAACGGCTCCTGCGCGATCAGCTCCGGGGGAAGATCGTACTCGAAGTCCGAGGTGCGGAGGCTCCGTTCAGCCTTCAAAGATGCTCACCTGGCCGAGTGGTGGGGTGAAGCCGAATCGTCGGTAGGCAAGGGCGGTGGCGCAGCGGCCCCGCGGGGTGCGCTCCAGGAATCCCTGCTGAATCAGGTACGGCTCGTAAACCTCTTCCAGGGTACCGCCGTCCTCCCCGACCGCGACCGCCACCGTGCCCAGGCCCACCGGGCCGCCGCCGAATTTCTCGATGATGGTGGTGAGGATCCGCGCGTCCATGTCGTCGAGGCCGAACTCATCGACATTGAGTCGCGCGAGGGCCTCCCGGGCCACGATGCCGGTGATCCGGCCGCCGGCCCGGACCTCGGCGTAGTCCCGCACCCGGCGCAGGAGGCGGTTGGCGATCCGCGGGGTGCCCCGGCTCCGGCGTGCGATTTCCTGGGTCCCCTCGGTGTCGGCCGGCACCCCCAGGATCCGCGCCGAGCGTTCGACGATCGTCTGGAGGTCCTCGGCGGGATAGAAGCTCAGGCGTTCAACCATCCCGAAGCGCGCGCGCATCGGGGGCGTGAGCAGTCCGAAACGAGTCGTTGCGCCGATCAGGGTGAATCGCTCCACGGCCATGGGGACGCTCTGGGCGTTGGGACCGTCAGCGATCCTGACATCCACCCGGAACTCCTCCATGGCGGGATAGAGAAACTCCTCCAGCACCGGTCGGAGGCGGTGGATCTCGTCGATGAACAGGATGTCACCGGACTGCAGGGTGGTCAGCAGACTGACCAGGTCGCCCGGCTTCTCGAGAACCGGCCCCGAGGTGGTCCGGAGTTGGACGCCCATCTCGCGGGCCAGCAGGGTGGCGAGTGTGGTCTTGCCGAGGCCGGGGGGGCCGAAGAAGAGCAGGTGATCGAGAGAGTCGCCGCGCCCCTTCGCGGCATCAATGGCGATCTGCAGCGAGACTTTGAGCTGGCTCTGGCCCACGAACTCGTCGAGCCGCGAGGGCCGGAGCGCGGTTTCGGATCCGCCTTCTTCCGGCAGGGAGTCGGGGGTGGTGATCTCGAGACGAGTCATCTGAATTGGGGAATGATGGAATAAAAGAATGAGGGAATGATACCTTTCATTCCTCCTTTCTTCATTCTTTCATTCTTCATTCTTTCCGCCGCGCTTCCCATCTGACCGGCCGGACACCGGGCTGGACCAGATGTCTGGTGTGGCAGGAGAGGCAGCGATCCACGGTCTCGGTGGTGCGAACCGGAACCAGACGGCGGTTGGTGCTGCCGCACTGGGTGCAGATCCATTCGGCTGTGGTGGCGGCGACGGTCATGTCATCCACCTCCGCGGGTGGCGGCGAGCCGTTGCAAAGCCCGTCGGATGAGTTGAGCGGTATCGTCGGGACTGCCTGCGGCCAGGGCCTCGCGCACCGCCTCTTCGGCTACCGCCGGTGCATATCCCAGTCGGTTGAGCGCCTTGACGGCATCCTCACCCGGGCGGGCGGCGGTTCCGGCTCCCGGGGTCTCCGGCCTGATGTCGAGGTCCTCGAACCGGTCCCGGAGCTCGAGGATGAGGCGCTCGGCCTTCTTCTTCCCGATCCCGCTGACGGTGCTGAGCACCGCGATGTTGTTCTCCCGAATACCGCGGACGGCACGGTTGGGTCCCAACGTCGAGAGCAACGCCAAAGCCAACTTAGGACCGAAGCCGCTGGCCCCGAGGAGGCGTTGGAATACGGTTCGTTCCCGGACGGTATCGAACCCGAACAGAGACCAGCCCTCTTCCCGGACCACCAGCTCGGTGTACAAGCTCACTCGGGCCCCCGCCGGCGGAAGGCGCTCGTAGACACCCAGCGGCACGGTGACCGCATAGCCCACCCCGCCGTCGGTCCGGATCAGTACCGTGTCGCCGTCGCGCTCGCCGAGGAGGCCGGTCAGGCTCGCGATCATTGCGCCGGCTTTCCGATAGGGCGGAGACCCCGAGGGACGCTACGGAGCAGATGAGTGAGCGCAATTGCGACGCCGTCGGCGGCATCGGCGGGTCGCGGTGGTTCCTTGAGCCGGAGGAGCTGGGTCACCATGTAGCCCACCTGGGCCTTCACCGCCGCCCCCCGTCCCACCACGGTCTTTTTCACCAGCGCCGGTGAGTATTCGGCGATGGGCAGCCCCGCCTCCTCGGCGGCCAGCAGGATCACGCCCCGCGCGTGTCCCAGGACCATGACGGTCCGGGCGTTCTTCCCGTAGAAGATCCCCTCGACCGCGAGGATGTCGGGGCGGTGGCGCGCGATCAGCGCCGCGACGTCATCATGAATGCTCCGAAGCCGGGAGGCTAACGGCCCGCGCGCCCCGGGGCGCAGGACACCGCATTCCACGAGGCGCGCAAACGGGGCGGAACCGGATTCGATGACTCCGTATCCGACCACCGCGGTGCCGGGGTCGATCCCCAGCACCCTCATGGCGGGGAGCGGGTCAGGCCGAGGCCTCTGCTTCGGCCATCTGCGCCGCGTCGATGTCGAAGTTGGAGAAGACCTTCGAGACGTCGTCCAGCTCTTCGAGGACTTCCATCAGCCTGAGCATCTGCTCGGCCTGCTTCCCCTCGACCCTGACCGTGTTCTTGGGCACCATGGCCAGCTCGGCCGATTCGATCTCGATCTTCCGGGCCCTGAGCGCGTCCTGTACCGCGTGGAACCCGCCGGGCGAAGTGGAGATCAGGTACTGCTCGCCCTCGCGCGCGAAATCCTCCGCCCCCGCTTCGAGGGCGGCTTCGAGGCTGCTGTCCTCATCGTGCTTGGTGGCGTCGAGGTAGATCTGCCCCTTGCGATCGAACATCCAGGCGACCGAATTGGAGGCGCCCAGATTGCCCCCGTTGCGGCTGAAGGCGTGGCGGACCTCGGCCACCGTGCGATTGGCGTTGTCGGTGGTGGCTTCGATAAGGATCGCCGCGCCGCCGGGCCCGTACCCCTCGTAGGTCACCTCCTCATAGATACTTCCTTCGAGCTCGCCGGTGCCTTTCTTGATGGCGCGCTCGATGTTCTCGTTGGGCATGTTGACCGCTTTGGCGGCGTCGATCGCGGTGCGGAGCCGGGGATTCCCGCCGGGATCGCCTCCACCCGCTTTGGCGGCCACGGTGATTTCCCGGATCACCTTGGTCCACGACGACGCCCGCTTGGCGTCGGTGACGGCCTTCTTGTGCTTGATCTGTTTCCATTTACTGTGGCCAGCCATGACCCGCTCCCTCACGACTGCACGGTTCCGTGCCTGCGCGGAGCACCCCGTCCTGCCCGCCGAATGTGCTGAAGAATAGCGGCGGCTCCGGCCCTCGGCAACGCGATGGGTTGACCCCTTCGGGCCCCTGCGCTAGTCTCCGCCCCATGAAACCGCTGCCCCTGCTCCTCGTCGCCGCGTTCGCCGCCGTGCTGGGATGCGCCACCGAACAGCCCAAGATGGCCAAGGTGAGTGAAGCACTGCCCAACATGCCCCTGCCCCCCGAGGCCGAGGTGCTCTCACGCTCCGGCGGCACCGATGCGCTCCAGATCATCTTCGTCAGTACGCTCTCGCCGGAAGCGATGACGGCGTACTATCGGCGGGTCCTCAATTCAGGGGCCTGGCACCTCGTCAGCGACATCAAGACGACCGATGGGGTGGTGGCGCTCTATGCGGAACGAAAGGGCCCACCTATCTGGGTGCGGATTCACCAGACGGCCGGCGGCCCGGGGAGCACCGTGGAGCTGGCCGGGGCGGTGGAGCGGGATTCGACCAAGGGGGACGCGGCCAAGAAGGGGTAGCCGCCGACCGTTTCCCCGGACCCTTCTTCTCCTCCATGGGGAGAATGGGGTGTTTTCATTGGTCCGGGTCCAGCATGTCCTCGAAGCGCAGCCACTTCTGGTAGAAGTACAGGTCGACAAAACCAGTCGGCCCGTTGCGGTTTTTCGCGACGATAAGCTCCGTCGCGCCCTCCACCCCACCCTCGGGGCGGTACATCTCCTCCCGATAGATCGCCAGCACCACGTCAGCGTGCTGCTTGACCGCACCGAGGCCGCCCAGGTCATCGAGCGTCGGCCTCGGGTCCGGGCGCCGCGCGCTGTGTTTGGGCATCTGGGTCACGGCAAGCAGCGCGACATCCCGCTCGATCGCCAGCGCCTTGAGGGCGCGCACAGTGGCCGCCAAGGTTTCTTCAGCGCTGCCGCCGGGGTCCTGGGTTCCCACCATCTGTAGGTAGTCCACGATCAGCAGGGTCCGCCGGGGCACACTGTCGAGCGCGTCCGCGACCTCGGCGGGGCCCGCGCCGGTCAGGGGCCGCACCTGGAGGGGCAAATCACGAAGCCGCACCGCAGCGGCCCCGACCGCGGCGCGGGTGGTGTCGTCGAGCTGGCCGGCGCGGATCGCATCCACGGTGGTCCGGCTCTCCAGGGCGAGCGCGCGCTCGAGCAGGCGCTCTTCGCTCATTTCACCCGAGAGGTAGGTCGTGGGGGCGCCGAGCCGCGCGCTCCGAAACGCGATCCCCAACGCGAGCGACGACTTGCCGCTCCCCACGTCGCCAGCGAGCACCACCAGGTCACGCCGACGCAGTCCGCCCCCAAGCATCCGATCCAGTGAGGGAAAACCGGTCGGGACGGTATCGGGCTGCACCTCCCCGGCCCCGGAGGCGTCCATGCGATTCACCAGCGATTCCAACGGTGAGTCGGTGCGAGGTCTCGGCGGACGGTGCGAGGGGCGCATGACAGAAAGATATCTATTTCTCCCGCAGTTTCTGCTTTGCCGCCCGCGCCGCCTGCGCCACCGCCTCGGCGGCCTCGGAGCCGGTGGTCTCCCGCGCCGGGGCCACCAGATGGCTCAGCACCAGTGCCGCTGACTCGGGCCGGGGGTCTCTGAGATGCAACAGCGCGCCGACCAGCGCTCGTCGGAGCGGGGCCGGAACCGTCAGACTCGAGAGCCGGGTCTCCAGGGAGGCCAGGCGCCGGCGATGGATTCGCTCATTGAGCGGCGGGTCCAGCAGGAGATCCTGGGCGACCCGCACCGTGAGCCAGAGCGCGTAGACCCCCTCCCGCCGAGGCCCGCGCGCCGTGCGCGGCAGCAGTGAGACGAGTTCGAGGGTGGCGGGGTCCCAGCCGGTCATCTGTGATGGGGTTGCAGAGGGATGGAATCGTTGAGAAGAGAGATACCGGGGATGCGGTGACGACGGAAGGGCCGTTGCCTATCCGAGTTCGCCCGGGTGAATCCGTGGCTCTGGTTCTTCCCGTCCGGGAGAGGTCACGAGGATCTGCTCCAGCGCCCGGACCACTTCGTGTGGGGGGATGTCTTCCAGACATCGGTGATGACCCAGGGGGCAGCGGGGGCTGCCCTTACTCGAGCAGGGGCGACAGTCAAGGTCCCGCTCCAGGACGATGGCCGGCGATCCATAGGGGAAAAAGCCGAAGGCCCGGACGGTCGGGCCGAAGAGGGCCACGACCGGCGTGCCGACCGCGGTGGCCATGTGCATGACGCCGGTGTCTCCCGAGACCACGCCCCGCGCGCGCCGCAGGAGCGCACCGGTTTCCTGCAGTCCGAAAATCCCCGCGGCCGAGGTGGTGCCGGCGTCCCCCGCGGCGGCCACCGTCTGACAGAGGGCGGTTTCGTCGGAGCCCCCGACAATCACGAGATCGAACCCCCGGCCCGCGAGAGTCTCCACCAGGCTGATCCACCGGCGCACCGGCCAGCGCTTCGTGAAGTGCGCCGCCCCCGGGGCCAGGGCGACAAGGGGACGTCCGGTACCCAGTCGGCCCGCCGCCAGCCATTGCTCGACCTGTCGTGGGGCGCCCTCGCCAAGGAAGAACTCCGCTGCGGCACCGTCGGGCCGGACCTCCAGGCACCGGGCGGCTTCGAAATAGCGTTCCGCCACGAAGCTCTCGCCGCCGTACCGATTGCGCTTGGTCTGAATCAGGAGCGCCCGCGCGACTTTGCGTTTGCGATAGCCCGACCACCGTCCCGGCACCAGCAACCGGAGCACTCGGGTGCGCACGCTGCCGTGGAGGTCGAGTAGATGGGTGTAGCGCCGAGCCCGCAACTCTCGGGCGAGTGAGGGGAGGGGCCGGCCCGGCGTGAGGGTGAGAACGGTATCGAGGTTGGGGTTGTCGGCGAGAAGCGGGAGATAGGTCTGTTTGGTGAGGACGTCGATGACGGCGTCCGGGTGGCGGCTCCGCAGCGCGCGCAGCAGCGGGGTCATGAGAAGAATGTCCCCGATGGAGCTGAAACGGACGGCCAGAATACGGGGGGCGCCGGTGTTGGACACCGAGCGAATCTACTGCGGTCGCGGTGAACAGTGAACCGTCACCCGCGAACGGTAAACCGTAAACAGTAAACCGGCCCCACCGCCACCGCCCGGTTCACCGTTTACCGTTCACGGTTCACTGTTTACTCGTCTCAGACTACAATACCACCATGGCAAGATCGAAGAGCATTCTCTGGGTGGACGACGAGGTCGAAAGCCTGACCTCCCATATCCTCTTTCTGGAGCAGCAGGGGTTTACGGTCGAGCGGACTTCGCACGGCGACGACGCGCTGGTCCTGCTGCAGCGCCAGCCCTACGGCGTGGTTCTGCTGGACGAGCAGATGCCGGGCCGGCGAGGGCTGGATCTCCTCCGCGCGATCCGCGCCATTGACCACGCAATGCCCGTGGTCATGGTGACCAAGAGCGAGGAGTCGGATACCCTCAAGGACGCGATCGGGGCCGAGGTCTCGGACTATCTGGTCAAGCCGGTCAACCCGCGGCAGATCCTCTCGGTGGTGACCCGCCTCCTTGAGGGGGACCGGATTCGCCAGCAGCGGCTTTCCCGCGACTTCTCGACCCGCTTCCGCGAGCTGGAAGCCCGGCGCGGGGGGCGGATGGCGTGGCGCGAATGGACCGAGCTGGTGGTGGAGCTGGCAGAGTGGGAAGTGCGGTTGGGCCAGGCGGACGAACCGGGGCTGCAGGACGCGCTTCGCACTCTCCAGGAGAGTCTACGCCAGGACTTTGCCCGGTTCGTGGAGCAGAACTACGCCCGCTGGCTCCAGGAGAGCGGGACCGACCGGCCTCCGCTCAGCGTGGACATCGGGGCGGAGTTCCTCCAGCCGGTGCTGGAGTCCTCCGGCAAAGCCATGCTGGTGGTGGTGGATTGCCTGCGCCTGGACCAGTGGGAGGTGCTCCGCCCCCTGATCAGCACCCGCTTCGATATCGAGACGGCGCACTACTTTTCAATTCTGCCCACCGCAACCCCTTTCGCCCGCAACGCGATCTTCAGCGGTCTCTTCCCGGCGGAGCTGGCGGCGCGGTATCCGCAATGGTGGCGGGACTCCGATGACGCCAGCCTCAATGCCCATGAGGCGGAGCTCCTGGTGGAGCATCTCAAGACGCTGACCGGCCGACGGGTGCCAGTACGATACGAAAAGGTGTTCACCGCCGCCGACGGCGAGGCCCTGCTCAAGCGCCTCCCGGCTCACCTGGCCCAGCCGGGCGTGACCGCCCTGGTGTTCAATTTCATCGACCAGCTCACCCACGGACGCACCGAAAACTCGACACTCTTCGAAGTAGCCCGGGACACCTCCGCCCTCCGAAGCCTGACCCGGACCTGGTTTGAGCGCTCGCCGCTCTGGGACGCGCTCCGGGAGGCCGAACGGCGCAGTGTGCCGGTGCTCCTGACCACCGATCACGGCTCGATCCACTGCCACACTCCCGCGACGGTGTACGCCAAACGGGATGCGACCTCGAATCTGCGGTACAAGTTCGGGGAGGACATCCGGGCCCAGGATCGGGAAGCGGCGCTCGTGGTGGAGGATCTGCCCAGCTTCGGCCTCCCGGCCCGCGGGCCCGGCACCCGGCTGCTGGTAGCCACCGGTGACCGGTTCTTCGTCTATCCCACCAAGCTCAGGGAGTATCAAGCACGATACCGCGGCGCCTTTCTCCACGGCGGTGTGACCCCCGAGGAGATGATCCTGCCCATCGCCTTGCTGACACCTCGGCGGGGACGTTGATGCGGGGAACGGGGAACCGGGAACTGGAAACGGGACGTCAATGCCTCGGTGCCGGTTCCCGGTTCCCGGTTCCCATCTGACCGGACCTTCGAGTGAAAACCGAGCGCCGCCTCCTCGGCTACCTCCGCCCTTACCGGGGGCTCTTTCTGCTCGGCCTCCTGGCCACTGCGGTCTCGTCGGTGCTCGACGGTTTCACCATCGTGGTCCTGATTCCCCTCTTCAAGCATCTCTTCGGCACCGCGGGGGCCCTGACAACGGGGGCGAGCCGCCTCGAGGCGTTCATGGACCGGCTGCTGGCCCCGGTGCTGGCGGGGACCACGTCGGGGGAGGCCGCCGGCCGGATCGTGCTGGTGCTCATGGCCGGCCTCCTGCTCAAGAACACGACCGGTTACGCCGCGAGCCAGATCTCGGTTCGGATTCAGGAGGGACTGGTGCGCGACCTCCGTACCGAGGTCTTCGATCACCTCCTGGCCCTCGACCTGGATTTCTTTCAGCGGACCCGCGGAGGTCAGCTCATCGCCCGGCTGATCACCGATGTCGAGCTGAGCAAGACCGCGGTGAGCGCCGCCCTCGCCTCATTCTTCCAGAATCTGGTGGTCATTGTGACCACCCTGGTGGTGCTGCAGCAGATCTCCTGGCGGCTCACGCTCCTGACCGTGGCCATGGTCCCCATCCTGCTGCTGGGGATTCAGGCGCTGCTGCGGCGGCTCCGCCGCTATTCCCGGGAGCGGGCCGAAGAAATGGGCGAGATCACCGCCACCGTGGCCGAGCGGCTGGGGGCCATCCGGCTGATCCGGGCCTATGGTGGCGAGACCCGGGAAGGCCGCCGCTTCCGGGAGCAGGCCGACCGCTACCGCAAGCGGGTGATTCGGGCCCAGCGGTTCTCCTCGCTCACCAGCCCGGTGAGCGAAGTGTTCGGTGGGGCGGTGCTGATTCTGCTCATCTGGGCGGGGACCCAGCCGGCGGTGACGGGCGTTCTGGTGAGCCCGCAGGTTCTGATCGTATTTCTGGTGGCGGCGCTCAAAATGATGGCGCCGCTCAAGTCCATCACCCAGTTCCCCAACGTGATGGCGATCGCCCTGGCCAGCGCCGAGCGGGTGTTCGAGGTGCTGGATCGTCCGGCGCTGGAGGCGGAGCTGGAGACCGGGCGGCTGGCGCGCTTCGAGCGGGAGGTCGTATTCGATGAGGTCTCCTTCCACTACGGTGATGAACCCGAGGTACTGCGGAAGGTGTCGCTCACGCTTCCCAGAGGACGGGTCGTCGCGTTGGTCGGTCCCTCGGGGGCGGGAAAGACCACCCTCGCCGACCTGCTGACCCGGTTCCAGGAGCCCACCCAGGGCCGGATTCTGCTGGACGGGGTTCCGCTTCCCGAGTTCTCCCGCCGCTCCCTCCGGGATCTGCTCGGCGTTGTAGGGCAGGAAACCCTGCTCCTCAATGACACCGTGCGCGCCAACATCAGCTACGGGCGACCCGGCGCCGGCCCCCAGGAGGTGGAGCAGGCGGCCCGGGCCGCGAACGCCCATGAGTTCATCCGGGCGCTCCCCCAGGGCTACGATACCACGCTGGGAGAGCGCGGCACCCGGCTCTCGGGAGGCGAACGCCAACGGATCGCCATCGCCCGGGCGCTGCTCAAGGATCCTCCGATTCTGATTCTGGATGAGGCGACCAGCGCGCTCGACACCGAGTCGGAGCGACTGGTCCAGCAGGCGATTGATCGGCTGATGCGGGAACGGACCGTGCTCGTCATCGCCCACCGACTGGCCACCGTGCGCCACGCCGACGAGATCGTGGTCCTCGAGGCCGGGTGCATCGTCGAGCGGGGCACCCACGAACAGCTGCTGCTCCTCGACGGACTCTACCGCCGGTTGCATGACTTGCAGTTCAGAGCAACGGTGTCGAGTACTGAGTACTGAGTACTGAGTACTGGGTGTTGAGTGCTCGGTGCTGGGTGCCAAATGCTCACGGGCCCCTGACTCAGTACTCGGTACTCAGTACTATTAACTCCGACTATGACTCAACCCTTCGCCGGTACCCGCCTGCTGCTGATCGCTCGCTTCGATGACGCCTTCAATGCGCACAATGCGCTCCGGCGGCGAGCGCTCGAGCGCCTGGGCTGCGCTGTGACCGTGGTGGATCCGCATGAACGGGGGCTCCTTGATCGCCTGCGCCGGCTCGATCTCGAGGGTCGTATCGCACTGGCGCTCCGCCAAGCCAACCCCGAAATCGTTCTGACCATCCGGGGGGAGGGGCTTGGCCGCGAGCAGATCCGGGCCCTCCGGAAGGAGAGCGGTGCCCGGTGGGTGAACTGGTTTCCCGACGATATCCGCGCCCTGGGATTGATTCAGCAGGTCGCGGATCTCTACGACCGGGTCTTCGTGACCGGGAGCGACCTGGTCGCCGCCCTTCAAGCCGGGAGACACGACGGCGTCAGGTATCTCCCTCTCGGCTGCGATCCCTCTTTCCACCGCCCCATGCGATCCCGCGGCCCCTTCCGGGCCAACGTGGTGTTCGCGGGGACCGCCACGCCGCGCCGCGAAGAGTTTCTCTCCTTACTGGTGGAGTTCGGGTTGGCGCTGTGGGGGCCGGGGTGGCGCAAGACCACGCTCAAGGACTATTGCCGGGGCGAACTCGGGGTGGCGGAGGACTACGTGCGGGCCTACGCGGGAGCCACGGTCGCGGTGAACATCCATCAGTCTCTCGATTCCGATCCCGCCCGTGACATTCGCTCCTGCAACGCGAGACTCTTCGAGGTGGCGGCGATCGGTATCTGTCAGGTGGTGGATGCCCGGGCCGATCTGGGCCGGCACTTCGAGGACAATGCCGAGATCCTGGTGTGCCAGAATCCGGGGGAATTGAAAGGGCTGGTCAAGCGGGCACTGGAGAACAACCCCTATCGGGAACGGTTGGCCGCCAACGCCAGGCATCGGGCGCTTCGGGAGCATACGTACATGCACCGGATGGCGGAACTGCTCAGCAGCGTGAGCGGTAAGCAGACAGCGGTAAGCGGTGAGCGGTAAGCAGTAAGCAGGGCGCACAGTTTTCCAACGGTCCTCCTTCCCCATTGGCCAGGAGCGTCGACTGGTCTCGGAGCAACCCCTTACTGCTTACTGCTTACTGCTCAGCGCTCACTGCGGCCCTCCCCTCCGGCAACATCCCCGTGCTGAGGAAATGCCTATAGAAGCGGACGTACTCCTCGGACATCACCCGGTGGGAGAAGTTCTTCAGAGCGCGCGCCCGGCAGACAGTCGGATCCTTCCGATCGATCTCAGCCACCCGATCCACCATCTCGTCCAGGGTATCCACCGTTACGCCGACGTCGTCGGAAATAATCTCGGGGAGGCAGCCGCGACGGGTGCCGAGGATGGGCGTACCGCTCATGAGTGATTCGAGTAGGGTCAGGGCGCAGGGTTCTTCCCAGAGCGCGGGCATCCAGAGGCAGCGGGCGCCGGCGAGCCACTCCGCCTTCACCGCCCCGTCCACCGAGCCGACGAACTTGACCCAGCGACTCATGCTGGGCCGCCAGCCACCGGCAACGACGAGCTTCCGCCGGGCCCGTTTGGCCCCTTCAATCGCCCAGTGGTAGCCCTTGATGTGGTGGAGGCGGCCCAGGAAAAGGTCGTAATCCGACTTTTCGCTTCGGTAGAGGAGCTCGCTGGGGTCCACGCCGTTGTAGATGAACGCGGTGCGACCGCTGCGGCGCGCATGGTCCGCACTCACGAAGATGGTGTTGGGTGGCGCGGTCTGTTCCGGGCGGAGGTTGCCTTCGAGAGTCCAGACGTTAGGCAGATCGGGCGGCACCCGCAACATCGAGAAGGAATGCAGGATATCGGTCCCGGAGGGAAGCAGTGGAGTGACATCGAAGTTCTTGATATCGAATCCCTTGGGGCTGAGCGGGACCAGCGTCGCCGGGGGAACGCTGGAGCCGGCGGGGGCGATGAGAGTGACCCGATGGCCCAGCTCGGCCAGTCCGTGCACCAGTCCCACGACCACACGCTCGGCACCGCCATACCCTTCGATGGGGAGCCGCGAGCAGCAGTAGAAGATGGTGATATGCATGGCGGGCAATCTTAACTGGGTAAGCGGCAAGCAGTAAGCAGTGAGAAGTAAGCAGGGAGCAGGGGGGGGAGGGGCCGCTTACCGCTCACCGCTTACCTTTGTCCCATGCGCGTCGTCGGCTTCACACTGGTGTCCAACGCGGTCCGGCTCGATTTCCCGATCGTGCCGGCGATCCACTCGATTCTCCCCCTTTGCGAGGAAGTCGTGGTGAATCTGGGCCCCTCCGACGACGGCACCCGGGAGCTCCTTCGTGACTTGGGCGATCCCCGGGTGCGGGTGATCGAAGGCGACTGGGACCGTGCCCTGGGTGGCAAGCTGCTGGCCGTGGAGACCCAGCGGGTCCTCGATACGATTGTGGCGGACTGGGCGGTCTACATCCAGGCGGACGAAGTGTTGCACGAGTCCGGCATCGGTCCCCTGGGCCGCGCGATGCTGGAGCATGCGGCGAATCCCCGCGTTGAAGGCCTGTTGGTGGACTACGTACACTTCGTCGGCAACTCCGGCTGGACCGCTACCAACCGGACCTGGTATCGGCGTGAGGTCAGGGTGGTGCGGCCCGGCGCCGACGTCCGGAGCTTCGAAGAGGCGCAGGGATTCCGGGTGGGCCCCGAGCTGCGGCGGATCCGCGCCCGGCAGACCGGTGCCCCCATGTTTCACTACGGCTGGGCTCGGCCCCTCGCCGCCCTCCGCGCCAAACGCGAGATCGACCATGCGCTGTACCATGGAAGCGATGGCCGGGAGATCCGCCCACCGATTCCGGATCGGTTTCCCTGGGAGGTCGGGCTGCGACGATTCCCGGGGACCCACCCCGCCGTCATGCGGGAGTGGGTGGAAGCCCGACTGGCCCTTGGAGCCACTGGTTTCGATCCGCCGCGCTGGTCGCCCCGAATGCTCCGCCTCGGCGTGTCGCATCTGATCGAACGGCTGACGGGGTGGCGACCGTTCGAGTATCGCAATTATGTCGAGGTCTGATCCAGCGTCGATGGTATCCGGCCGAAAGGATGGAATGGCGGAGTGGCGGAATTGCGGAGTGGCGGAATGAGCGGTGTGGACCAGTCATCCGGGGAGAGCCCGGCGAGCCAGTACTCCGCCACCCCGCCACTCCGCCGTTCATCCACTCCACTCACCATCATCATCCCCACCCTCGATGAGGCTGGACAGATCGAGGACTGTATCCGGCCGCTCGTTTGGGCCGATGAGGTGATCGTTGCCGATGGAGGTTCTCGCGACGGCACCATTGAACGGGCCCGGGCCGCGGGGGCTCGGGTCCTCGAGAATGCAGGCCCGACGATCGCCGGGCAGCGGAATACGGCGATCGCGGCGGCCGGGAACCGATGGATCTTCGCGCTCGACGCGGACGAACGAGTCACCGACCACCTGCGGGATGAGCTCGCCAAGGTAGTCGAGGCGCCGACCCACAGCGTCTATCGAGTCCGGCGGCAGAACTTTCACCTCGGCCGGGAGCTCACCCGGGGACATTGGGGCCAGGACTGGGTGACCCGGCTGTTCACCCGGGATCGCCGCTACATCGAGCGCCGGGTGCACGAGCATCTGGAGCCAGTCGAGGACCCCGGCCTCCTGGAGGGGACGGTCCAGCACTTCCCTTACCGAGATCTCGAACACCAGCTCGGAAAGATGAGCCGGTATGCCAAGTGGGGGGCGCAGGACCTGTTCGACGCCGGCAGACGCGCCAGCGCCTGGGATATCGCCGCTCGCCCGCTCGCCCGCTTCCTCCGGGCCTATGTGCTGCAGGGGGCGATTCTCGATGGTCGCTTCGGGCTGGTGACGTCACTCCTGGGCGGATACACCGCTCTCCTCAAGTATGCGTTTTTGTGGGAGCTGGAGCATGAGAAGCGGGAGCGGTAAGCGGTGAGCGGTAAGCCGGGGTCGTCGACGCCTCTCCCGCCGGAGGGTACTGGTTCCGGCAAACCGGACGGGGCCGGTCCGGACACCGAGATTCCACCGCTTACCGCTCACCGCTCACCGCTTACCCTTCTGCAGACCCTCCACCAGGGCGGCGGGGCCGGCTCGGTCACCTCGGCGCTTCATCTCAGTCTTGGGCTGGCCCGGCACGGTCATCTGGTACGGTTGGTATGTCCCCCCGATTCCGAAGTCGAAGCTCTGGCCCGCTCCGCCGGCCTTGAGGTGCATCCTCTCGCGCTCCGCCCTCGCGCGCGACTCGCCAACGCGCGGGCCCTTGCGACCCTGCTGGCAGCCCAACCGGTCGACCTGGTCAACTCCCAGAGCGCCCGCGACCGTGAAGCCCTCACCTGGCTGGGCCTCACCGGCCGACTCACGGTTCCGGCAATTTTCACTCGTCGCCAGATGCCAAGGACGTTCTGGCTGGAAAACCGGCTGGCCGGTCGGGTCGCGGCCCAGGTGATTGCCGTGAGCCACGCGGTCGGGGACGAACTGATCCGGCGGGGAACTCCCCGGACCAAGGTGACGGTGATCCCCAACGGCTTGGTGGTGGAGCGGGTCGATCGCGCCCTCGTGGTGGGGGAGGTCGGCCGCTGGCGGGCGCGGATCGGCTGGGAACCGGGCCGCAGGACGATCGGCATCGTGGCGCGCCTCAAGGACCAGGCCACCGTGCTCCGCGCGCTCCACAAGGTCCAGACGCCGGTTCGTCTGGTCTGCGCCGGTGTCGATCCGGTAGGCGAGCTGGCTCCCCTCGCAGCGCAAGTGCCCGGCCGCCATGCCGTGGTCCTGATTCCGTTCGAGCCAGACGTACGGGGGCTCTACGAACTGCTTGACTTGGTGCTGCTGCCCTCGCGGATGGAGGGACTCTCCCAGTCGCTGCTCGAGGCGATGGCGCTGGGGAGACCGGTCATCGCCTCCGCCGCCGGGGGTAATCTGGAGACCATCTCGGATGAAATGGACGGACTCCTGGTGGCACCGCTCGATTCGCTGGCCTGGGCCCGCGCCATCGACCGAGTCCTCACAGACCCGGCGGCCGCGACCCGCCTCGGAGCCGCGGCCCGTACTACCGCTCGCGAGCGTTTCTCACTGGAGCGGACCATCTCGCTCACCGAGGCGCTCTACCACGAGGTCCTCAGCACCCGGCACTCAGCACTCAGTACTCGTTAATGGCCCCCCATCTGCTTCTGACCTACGACTTCCCCCCGATGGGCGGCGGTATCGCGCGGGTCATGGGCGAGATCGCCCGGGGGTATCCGCCTGGCGGACTGATCGTTTCCACCGGCCAGTACGCGGGCGCCCGCGATCCGGACGGCGGCTGTCCCAACCGGATCGACCGGCTACCGATCGCGAGCCGCCGGCTGCGCACCGTCCAGGGCCTGCTCGCCTGGTCGCGACGGGCCTCGACACTGGCCCGGGAGCACCGGGTCGAGTTTGTCTGGTGCGGGAACATCAAGCCCGCGGCCTACGCCGCCCGGTGGACCCAAGAACGCCTTGGAATCCCCTATGGCGTGATGGTCTACGGGATGGACCTCCTGATACTCCAGCACCAGGCCCATCAGTCCCGACTCAAGCGAAAGGCCGGGAGGCTGCTGCTCCAATCCGCCGACGTCCTCGTCGCGATCAGCCATTGGACCCGGGATCTCTGCGTGACGGTGCTGCGGGAACTCGGCGTGGCCGGGGCAGAGGATCTGATTCGGGTCGTCCCCCCAGGCGCCGACGCGGATTTTTTTCATCCTGGTGTGGACACGGCCGCCGTTCGTGCGCGCTACCACCTGGACCAGGGGCAATGGTTTCTCACCGTGGCGCGGCTGACCGAGCATAAGGGCGTGGATACGGTACTCCATGCTCTCGCGGCCTTGCGCCAGGTCGAGCCGGATCTGCGGTACGCCGTGATCGGCTCAGGGGAGAGGCTGGCCGAGTTGGAGACGCTGGCTCGCCGGCTCCGGGTGGCCGATCGAGTGCGCTTCCTTACCAACGTTCCAGACGCCGACCTCCCCGCCTTCTACAATCTCGCCACCGGCTACCTCGGTGTCTCCCGCGATACCGGGACCCAGGTGGAGGGATTCGGCCTGGCCCTGGTGGAGGCGTCGGCCTGCGGCATTCCGGTGATCGGGGGCAGAAGCGGCGGGATTCCGGAGGCGGTGCGCGAGGGGGAGACGGGGATGCTGGTAGAGGCAGAGGATGTCAGCGCACTCGCCGAGGCGATCCGGGCCCTGTTGCGGGATCCGGCGCTGGCCGCGAGGCTGGGCGCGGGAGGTCGGCGCGCGGTGGAGTCGTTCTACAACTGGCCCCGAATGGTCGGGGCTCTTCGACAGATCGCCGCCGGGGTCACGGCCGGCCGGCGGGATCGGCCAGCCGCGCGCTGATCGCGTAGGTCGGACAGTTCTTCACGTAGGCTCCGTCCAACGGGGACCAGGTCTGCAGCGGCGCGATCACCTCGGCTCGGGCCGCGCCATCCATTCGGAATACCTCCGGTGCCAGCATCATGCAGGCGCCGCAGCCGACACAGCGATCGCGGTCCACCCGGACCTGCACCTGCTTCTGGGGAAAGATCCCGTGGGCCTGGGGAGAGAAGCCGCTATCCAGGCGGTCCAGCATGGCCGCGGTGGCGCGCTGTCCCTCCTCGAGCAGCTCCCGGTTGCGGTCGAAGGCGAACATCCCCACATGCTCCACCCGTGGGTGGATCATCAGGATCGGCGGATCCCTCCAGTGCTCGAGCCGGGTATCGAGCATGGTTTGCATCACGATTTCGAGGCCGCGGATGTAGGTCGCCGCGAACCCTTCATCCTGGACCTCGGCACGGAGGGAACTGGTGGAGCCGACATCCACCGCAATGATGGGTGCCTTGCCGAGGCTCGCGGCGGCCCGGATCGGCACGTTTTCCACCACGGCCCCATCCACATAGTAGCGGCCGCCAATTTCGCGCGGGGGCAGAATGCCTGGCAGCGCGCAGGAGGCGAAGACCGCGTCAGCCACGCGGATGGCACGGAGGCCGGGCAGGCCCCAGAGAACCTGCATGCCGGAGTTGAGTTCGACGGTATTGACGATGAGCGGGTGGATCAGGTCTTCGAAGGTGCGATCCCCGACCAGGCTGTGGATCAGGGCATCGAGCGGCTCCCGGCGGTAAACCGCGGGAGCCCGCATCCGCTTCAGGGCCATGTCCACGTGAGCCACTTGGAAGATGTCCCTGCGACGGATGTGGAGTCCTCGATCGTACATGTCGTCCAGGGTCATCCCGGTCGCCCACGCGGCCGCGATCAGCGACCCCATGCTCGAGCCGACCACGAGCGAAGGCATCATCCCGCGTTCCTCCAGCGCTCGGAGGACACCGATGTGGGCGAGGCCCTTCAGGCCGCCGCCGCTCAGTACCAGAGTGAATGGGCCGTCAAATCGCACGCGCTTGCCGGGAATGGTGGTGATCCAGTAACGTACGCTCTCACCCGGCCAGAATGTAGGGGCGGAGCATCGCGTCCCGCGGCCCTCCCAAGGACAACGCTATCACGAACCCGCCAAGTCAGCCGAGCCGGTCGAGCCCCGTTCCGGGGTTGCGCCTCGGTCTTGCCCTGGTCTCGCTGGTGGTGCTGGCCGCGCTCCTGGCACCCTGGCTCGCGCCCTACAACCCGATCGTCGGCGATCTGAAGCACGCCTATCTGACGCCTCCAGGAACCAGGTTCCTGCTCGGCGCCGATACCCAGGGCCGGGACGTGCTGAGTCGGGTCCTGTATGGGGCTCGCCTCTCCTTGGAGGTCGGGGTGGTGTCTCAGACCGTCGCTGTGACTCTTGGCGTGACGCTCGGCCTCATCTCGGGCTTCTATGGCCGCTGGGTCGATGCCCTGGTGATGCGGCTGGCCGATGTGACGCTCGCCTTCCCGACGCTCCTCCTGCTCATCGCCTTTGCCGCGGCGGTGCGCCCGCCCTTGCCGGTTGTATTTATCATCATCGGCGCCGTGGGCTGGGCGGGGATGGCCCGGCTGGTCCGCAGCCAGGTGCTGGTGCTTCGCGGCGCCGAGTATGTACAGGCTGCGCGGGCCCTCGGCGCGCCGGATCGGCGGATTCTGTTCCGACACCTGTTGCCCAATGTGCGGGCCCAGGTAATCGTGGCCGCCACCCTCGGTATGGCCGGCGCGATAATGGCAGAAGCCGCCCTTTCATTCGTCGGCCTCGGCGCCCAGCCGCCCACGCCGAGTTGGGGGGCCATGGTGGCCGACGGGCGGGAACTGCTTCGGGTCGCCCCGTGGGTGTCCTTCGGGCCCGGAATCGCCATCGGGATCGCCGTGCTCGGATTCAATCTGCTGGGCGATGCCTTGCGGGAGTTGTGGGATCCCCGACTTCGGGAGCGGTGAAAGCATCGGGGAACAGGGAACAGGGAACAGGGAAC
>JBGPJS010000018.1:0-18295 GCA_041485505.1 Gemmatimonadota bacterium
ATGATCGCGGAGCAGCTGGCCGCGCTCGCCGGCATCATGCCGGCAGTGGCCGTCGGCACCCACTGCTGGATGATCGACCGGGATTGCCCCTTCTGGGACCGCTGCTTCCCGGTGGACGAGCACCACGTCTGGACCCTCTACCGAGCCTACAAGACGCAGAAGTGGGCCCTGGTGCTGAGCGGCGTCCGGCGAGTCCTCGACCTTCCGGGCACGCACAAGTTCACCGAAGTCCAGCGGCGCCAGCGGGCTGCGCTGGAAACCGGACGGATGGTCGTGGAGCCGGGGCTCCGAGACGCTCTACACGACTTCGACTGCCGTCTCGGGTTCCTCGATTTCGAGACCATAGGCCGTGCCATTCCCGTGTGGGCCGATGTCGGTCCATGGCGGCAGGTCGTCGTGCAGTTCAGCTACCATGAGGACGCGCCCGGCGCCGCCGGAGGCTACCGGCACCGGGCATATCTGGCCGAAGGGCCGGGAGACCCTCGCGAAGAGATCGCGCTGCAATTACTGGAGGCGACCAGGAATGCCGAGCGGATCGTGATGTACAGCTCGTTCGAGCGCACCCGGATCAGGGAGTTGGCCGAGTGGCTGCCGCACCTCGCCGCCGACCTCACCGCGCTCCAGGGCAAGCTGGTGGACCTGCTGCCGGTCATTCAGCACCACGTGTATCACCCGCGCTTTGCCGGTAGCTTCAGCATCAAGAAGGTGCTCAACCCCCTGGTGCCGGAGCTGACCTACGACGACCTGGCGATCGTGGACGGACAGGTGGCCAGCGTCGAGATCGCCCGGCTCCTGTTCGTGGCGCAGAAGGTCAAAGACCGGGACCGGCTGCGGCAGGACCTGCTGGCCTACTGTGAGCGGGACACCTGGGCCATGGTGCGGCTGGTGGAGAGGTTGAGGGAGTTGGGTAGCCGTTAGCCGTTCAGGCCGCCTCACCCCGAGCGCAGCGAAGGATCTGCCGCAAGGTTGCCAGATCCTTCGCTTCGCTCAGGATGACACCGCTGGGATCGACTCGTCTTTCCTTTTCTCTTTTCCCTTTTCCCCGTTCCCTGACACCTGCTGCCTGATGCCTCCTCCTCACCGCACCACCGCCGCTCCCACGTTGGCATCAAACGCCGCCGTCTGCACCTGTCCGGCCCGCTTCAGCTGCACCCAGATACGGTACCGCCCCGGCCCCGGGAAAGCATACGGAAAGGAGATTCGGCTCGTGGGAGCTGGGTGCGTCATGTTAAGCATGGCGGAATCGGCGGCGGCGATCTTGGCGCCGATGGCACCGACGATGGTATCGCCCCGCTGGCGGAAGGCGAAGGTCTCCTGCGACGCTGCCGAAATGGTGCCCATGGGGTGCAGGTGAATGAAGACGCCGCCGTCGTCCCGCGTCACGACGGCATGGGCGGCCATGCCGAGGTAAGGCTCCAACACCGCGGGTTGCCCATCCGAGGTGCGCACCACGAAACTGAGCGGTGCGGGCACGCCCTCGACCAGCGGCCCAGTCCCATGCTCCCAGGTGACGCTCGCCCCGCCGGGCAGGGAGGCGGAGTCAGCGGCGCCCACGCCGATGTAAAACGCATCGTCGGTACCTAACCCGGCCCGACCCCGAGCCGTCTGTCCCAAGTTCTCGACTGAAGTCGTGAGGGTCTCGACGAAGCCACTCTCATGCACAATGTCCGCAAAGACGCGGTATCGCCCCGCCGGCAGCGGCGGGAGCGCGGCGGTGAAATGCACCGAATCGGTGGTCGCAGGATGCAGATGGGCAAAGCCGCCCATGTCCGCCTCGCGGACCAGAAAGAGGTGCATCAGCTTGCCGTGATCGGTGACCAGCGGCGACCAGGCTTTCTGGCCGTTCCGTTTAAGCCATACCGAGTCGTTCCGCATGATCCAACCGGAGTCGGTGATGGCGAGGTCCAGCACCTGGTTGGCAGCCGCCCCGCTCACCATCGCCGCGGTCGCCAAGGGCCGGTACATGTTTTCCCGAAACGAAGTATCCTCTCCGTCCCACCAGGTCTTGCCGCCGAAGAGCAGCAGCCCGACGCCCAGCGCGCTCGCCGC
The DNA here is from genome assembly GCA_041485505.1 of Gemmatimonadota bacterium. Taxonomy (GTDB): domain Bacteria; phylum Gemmatimonadota; class Gemmatimonadetes; order Gemmatimonadales; family GWC2-71-9; genus JBDUEA01. The sequence continues at coordinate 2,050 of JBGPJS010000018.1, forward strand.
CATGACTCCGCGCGCACCCCAGATCCGGCGCTGGCTGGGTGATTCGCCGGGCGGGAGGACGCTCTCCCGCACCGCCGCGCCGGCGATAGACACGATGCCCGCGAAGAGAAACACCCCGAGGCCGGCGAGGAGAGTGCCGAGCGAGTGCTCCAATGGAAGGCGACGGTTGGCGACGGCGGCGACGGGGACGATGACCGACCCGATGCCGCGATCGCCTTTCACTACTACAGTCACGCCGTTCGATCCGGGGGCCATGATCCACAGGCGCGTGGTATACCAGCCGCCGCCGCCCGGCGATGGCTTGGCCACGTCCGGAGGCGGAGTGCCGGCGGTAGCGTTGAAGAGGTTCACCAGCGCGGTCACCTGGTCGGGGACGGCGTCTATCACCCGCACGTTGATGTCCGCGATGCCGGGGATCACGCCGGGGACGCGCACATAGACCACCACGTGGTACGGTCCCGCGTTTCCTTCGTACCAGACATCGGGGCTGCCCACGTGGGCCGAGCAGAGCACCGCCAACCCGGCCAGCCCGACCAGGCGGGAACGGAGCGACTTCATCGCATCACCCGGGACATGCCGTTGCCCCACCAGAGCCCGATCCGGGACGACGCCATGGCGATCAGCGCCGCGATGCCCAGTCCCCGAGCAAGGAGCGGCAGGCTCAAGTTGCCGGCCGCGTCCCTGGGAACCCGCCAGAACCGGTACTGCCAGGCCCCAGGTTGCACGAAGTAGGGCCACTGGTCGGCTCCGAAGAACCAGTTGCGAGCATGGGGAGAGATCAGGAACCTGCCGAAGAACCACTGCACCGCCAGCAGCAGCGCCACGAAAGTCACGCCGAGCAGCAGGGTCATCAGCCAGTCATGGCCGCGGCCGAAGCGGCGGAGGAGGAGATCGATCGCAAAGGCGGGGATCACCAGCAACAGGGGGAACTCCGGCGGCACCATGTGGGTGACCGCGTTGTAGATCGGGGCCAGTTTGGGCTCAGCCGGAAACAGTTGCAGGATCCAGATCATCGCGAGGACGATCGCCATGTAGACCGCGGCCGCCGCGGTGGCCGGATAGCGGAGCCGGCCGGAGCGGGCAAAGGCGACCAGAAAGAGCGGCAGGCCCGCACCGGCAACCTGATAGAACAAGGTGTTGTGCATGTCGTTGGCGCGGCTCGCGTACTCCGTCATCAGCGCCCCCACCATGACAATCAGCAGTCCGCCGGCCACGGCGTATTTCCAGCCCAGCGACTTGATCTGGGCCGGATCGGAGACCCGGTTCTGGGCGGCCAGCACCATAAGCATGGCGCCGAGTTCGATGGCGATCATGCCGGCGGCGAGCAACATGTGAGGTGGGCTCACGATTTTCACGTCGAGCCCATAGGCGTTGTGCCACCAGTTGTCGAAGGGGGCGGAGGTGATCATCACCAAGGTCCCCCAGATCGTCACCCAGGCGCCGAGCGGTCCCCGGAAGCCCCAGAACCTGACGGAGGCGCCCCGGTCTTCCGGGGTGCCGGCAAAGGTGGTGCGGAGAACCAGCCAGCCTGAGCTCACCCCGGCGACGATGGCGCCGAGTTGCTCGAGGAGGTGGGGGAGGGTCCAGAAGGTGTCCCGCCCGACGGTCTTGTGCCAGGAGATATCCCAGAGGAGCCCGACCACTATTCCGGCAGAGGAGAGCAGCACGGCGTGGAGCGGCCAGGTGATGGCCGCCATTCTCCGCCCCGTGGCGGGGCCAGCGGACAAGACTGCAGGAGTGACCGGTGCGGCCGTGGCCATGCGGAGCTCGGCGTACGAGGTGGGTCGAAGATGGACTGAGCGAAGCGCCGGTGCAATGTGGCCCTGTCCGGGCCGTCCTAGCCGAGAGTCCTGTCAGGCCATACCATATACGGGGAACCCCGAGGAAACGGATTCATGCCAATTACCAGCCGTTAGCCATTGGCCCTTGGCCACAAGCCCATGGCCCGCAGCCCATAGCCCATAGCCCATAGCCACAGGGATCGCTGTTTACTGTTTCCTGAATCCCGAATCCTGAATCCGGAACCACCATGCGCACCACCCTCGGCCTGGCCTGCCTCATCCTCTGCCGGTTCTCCCCCGGTCTGGCGCAGGACACTACCGCGGCTATGCACGCTGACACCCTCCGCGGCTCCATCACGCCCGAGCGGGCCTGGTGGGACGTGGCCTTCTACGACCTCAATGTCCGGATCAATCCGGCGGACCGAACCATCCGCGGCCTTAACCAGATCACCTACCGGGTGCTGCAGCCGTCGAGCGAAATGCAAATCGACCTGCAGCGCCCGCTCATGGTGGACAGTTTCGTGCAGGAGGGCCACCGGCTCGAGTACCGCCGAGACGGCAACGCCTTCTTCGTGTACCTCGTAACGCCCCAGCTCCCGGGCCAGCGGCGGACCCTGAGCGTGTATTACTACGGGCACCCCCGGGTCGCCAAGCGCGCGCCATGGGATGGTGGGTTCGTCTGGGGCGAGGACAGCCTCGGTGGTACCTGGGTGGCCACCGCCTGCCAGGCACTCGGCGCCAGCGTCTGGTGGCCCACCAAGGACACCCAGACCGACGAGCCCGACAGCCAGCGGGTCGCCATCACCGTCCCCGACTCGCTCCAGGATGTCTCCAACGGCCGGCTCCGGTCGGTCACGCCCAACGGTGACGGAACCACGACGTATGAGTGGTTCGTCAGCCAGCCAATCAACAACTATGACGTGGCGGTGAACGCGGGTGGCTACGGACACCTCAGCGACACCTACGATGGCGAGGGGGGGAAGCTCACCCTCAACTACTGGCCCTTGAGCTATCATCTCGACGACGCCAAGCGCCAGTTCACCCAGGTCAAATCGATGCTCGGCTGCTTCGAGCACTGGTTCGGCCCCTATCCCTGGTACCAGGACGGTTACCAGCTGGTGGAGACGCCGCACCTGGGCATGGAGCACCAGAGCGCCATCGCCTACGGCAACCACTACCACAACGGCTACCTGGGCCGCGATCTGTCGGGCACCGGCCAGGGGAGCGACTGGGATTTCATTATTGTACATGAGAGCGCCCACGAGTGGTTCGGCAACAGCCTCACCACGGCGGATCTGGCGGACATGTGGGTGCACGAGAGCTTCGCTAACTACGCCGAAGGGCTGTATGTGGAGTGCCTGCGGGATCGGGCGGCGGGGGCGGCCTACGTCATCGGCACACGGAAGGGCATCCGAAACACGGCGCCAATTGTCCCAGCGTACGGGTTGAACCATGAGGGGTCGGGCGACATGTATCCCAAGGGCGGGAACATGCTGCACACCATCCGCCAGGTTGTCCACGACGACGAGAAGTGGCGCCAGATCCTCCGAGGGCTCAACCAGGTATACCGGCACCAGATCGTCACCGGTCGCCTGGTGGAGGAGTACATCAGCCGAGAGTCAGGCTTCGATCTGAGTCGGGTGTTCCAGCAGTACCTGACGACCACCATGATCCCGACTCTGGAGTACCGGATCGAGGGATCGGGCGTCTCCTATCACTGGGTGAACGTGGTGACCGACTTCGACCTGCCGATCCGGGTGACGCTGGCGGACACCGGCTACGCCGTCATCCGACCCACCGAGGCGTGGCAGACAGCGCGGCTTACCCTCCTGAGTGCGGATTCCTTCAAGGTAGATCCGAACTACTACATCGAGAGTAAGCGGGTCGAGAGGGGGAGTCCGTGAGGATGGGGACCGGGACTGGCCGTTAGCCGTTAGCCGTTAGCCGTTAGCCCATAGCCATAACCCATAGCCCACAGTGGACCAGACAGCGATCCTCGTAGCGGACAACACCTTCCCTCGAGCTCGTGTATGCCACACCTTAACGCCGAACTCTTCGCCATGGTCTGCCGACCGGCAGCGGCCTTTGCCGCCGGGCTCGGATTGACCCTGTTCTGCCCGGGAGCCGCCGGAGCCCAGGACTTGGCCGATTCGACGGCGTGGCGCGCGGATTCAGTCGCCATCGCCGCCGCTATCGAGGAGATTCAGAGAGACAGCCTCAGCGAGCACCAGCGCGCCCTCGACGCGGCTCGCTCCTCCCTCACGCGGTCGGTCGCCTTCACCAAAGGAGTCACTGCACTCACGCCAGAAGCGATCCAGCTGCTCGACACGAAAGGGTGGTATCTCTGGCTCAATCCGGGGTTGACGCTCCGCATCAGCGGGCACGCCGATCCCGGCCTGGGCGCTGAGGCAGCCCTGGTGCAGTCGCGGGCGCGCATCGACGCGGTCCGCGGCCGCCTGCGGTCGCGAGGCGTCGATCTCGAACGCATCCAGGTCGAGGAGGAGGGCGCCCGCCCGGTCCCGCCTACGGGAGGCGGCGAGGTGTCATTCACTGTCGTCGGGGAACTCAGCGAGGTCGAGGTTCCTCCTGCCTCGGCCTCGCCTCCTCCGGAGCAAACGGTATCCACGGCCATCGAGCCTTCGGGGCACTCGCGTTACCGCTGGGGGGTCGTGCGGATCTTCTACGCCACCGACCGGCAGCGAACCGGAGATGGGGCGGTCGAGCGGTTCTATGGGGGGGACCAAACCCCGGACGGCTCCCTGGAATTCGGCCGCATCGAGGTATCGGTGCCACGGGTCCATCGGCCCGGCGTGGTGGAGCAACCGGTCTGGTATCGACTGGAGAGAAGCACCGACCCCAACAAACACATGCTGGTCCGCTCCATCGAGCCGCTGGGACAGCCCGCCACGCTCGACTCCCTCCGCCAGATCGTGGCTCGCTCCAATGGCCAGGAGGCCCTCCTCTTCATCCACGGGTACAACGTCACCTTTCATGAGGCCGCGCTGCGGACGGCCCAACTCACCTATGACCTTGGCTTCAAAGGACCACCCATTCTCTACAGCTGGCCGTCCAAAGGCTCGCTCTTTCGTTATGGGGCGGACCGGGAGTCGGCCGAATGGTCCGCCGCGCACCTGCGGGTGTTCCTGGACTCTATCATAGCGATCACGGGAGCGAAGCATGTAAACGTCATCGCCCACAGCATGGGGAACCTGGTGCTGACCCAGGCACTCGAGAAAATGGCGGCTACCGGCGGCGACACGGTGCTGGCGAATGTGGTCCTGGCGGCACCGGACGTTCCCGCCGCCCTGTTCCAGCAGCAGATGGCCTCACTCATCCGCCCCCTGGTCAGCCGACTCACGATCTACCTCTCCGCCAAGGACAAGGCCCTGTGGGCCTCGAAAGCGCTCTCCACCCACCTCCGTCTGGGCGAGGCCACTCACCCGATGCTGGTGATCCCCCAGATGGACATGATCGATGCCACCGAGGTTCCGACCGATCTGCTGGGCCACGGGTACATCGCGTCCACCCAGGACTTGCTCGACGACCTCGTCCTGCTGATCCAGCAGAAGAAAGCGCCGCCGAGGGGTAAGCTTCGGTCGGCCGTAGCTGCCGGAGGCAGTTACTGGAAGCTCCCATAGCAGGATGACCGGGGGGAGAAGATGCTCACCATCCACCGAAACTCTCCGGGTTCGCGATGTGGAGTCGCCCTCCTCGTGGTACTGGCGACTCTGCTGGTGCCGTTCGAGGAATGCCGGGCCCAAATGCGACATCTGCGGTCCCGGGCGTTGTTCGCGGCCCTGGATTCCACCGCGCTCGAGGATTCCTCGGCGATCCAGCCTATGAAGCCCCATCAGTCGCTCGACTCCGTCATGATGGACATGGTGGCGTTCCTGGATGGCACCGTGGGGCCGGCCCAGGGGCTCAAGGACACCCCGATACGCCGATGGGACGGCTTCGGTACCCAGGCCCATCCACTCCTGGGCATCCTGGTCGATTTCAGGGAAGTGGCGATGCTGCTTGACGAGGTTCGAGAGTACAAGCAGGCGGTGCATGTGCCGGAGGGGGAGATCGATCACCGCCTCGAGTATGTCATCCGCTTCCTGGTAGCCCACGAGTACGGACACCTCATGCAGTACCGCTACTTCGGGCCGGACTCGGTGGCCAATCTCAATGCCACGCGGGTCATCGAGTGTGGTGCCGACCTCCTCGGGGGCTTCAACCTGCGAGCGTTCCTCGGGTCCCGGTACGCCGAAGGGTCCTTCCCCGAGGCGGCCGAACAGGCGGCGATCGACTTCGGCTATGTGGTCGGAGGGACGGACTGGCTGGACGGGACTACCCACCCGTTACCGGAAGACCGCCGCCGCTGCATCAAGCGCGGCATCGAGGCGGAGCGCGCCGTGGCAAATTCTCAGGGGGATAGCGCTGCCGCCATTTACCAGGCGTCGAGGGAATGGCTCCGTGACAGCGAGCCGGAGCTGGCCGGCGGGACATCGAACCTGATGCGCTGGTCACAGGGCCGCGCCAGGGCCATCGTGGCTGAATGGGAGGTCATCGACAGCAACGCTGTCCTGGCCGTGGTGCGCGATTCCTCGCCGGTCCGGCTGGTGCGAAAGCTGGCGGATGCTACCGCCCGGGGCCAGGAAGCGCTCCGGCAATTCCGGGGTGACAGCGCGCCGTATCCGCGCGGCACCTATCTCCTGCGCGAGGCGCTCCCGGTGCCCTGGCAATGCCTCATCGCCCAGGCGCGGCAGGCGGAAACGGCGCTCTGCTTCCATGACGGACGGAAGGAGCAGTTCGCCCAGTTCACTTTCGAGCGGCTGGCGACCTCGGTGAGAGGAGCCCTCAAGGGGACGCCCTGGCGGCCCATCAAGGGCAGGCCGGATTCCATCTTTGCACAGCCCTCCGGCCGGGAAGTGCTGGCCAAGGCCCAGTACGGCCTCCCTGGCGCGAGGCCGGAGGATCCGAACGCCGCCCGGATCGAGATCTTGTTCCTGGTATACCCGGTGTCGATGACCGCGCAGATGGAATCGACATACTCGGTCTTAATCATGTTCCGCACGAGGCGGTGACGAAAGGTGACCAGCGACATCCCCACCGACCTCGAAGCCGCACTGGCCGAGCGCTACGAGTTCCGCCGCGTGCTCGGCCGTGGCGGCATGGCCACCGTGTATCTGGCCTACGACCGGAAGCACCAGCGCGAGGTCGCGGTCAAGGTGCTCCGACCCGACCTGGCCGCCTCGCTCGGGGCTGAGCGGTTCCTCAAGGAGATCCAGATCGTCGCCCGGCTGACCCATCCCCATATCCTGGTGCTGCACGACAGCGGCGAGGTGGCCGGGTTCCTGTACTACGTCATGCCCTATATCACTGGCCAGTCGCTGCGCCAGCGGCTGGAAGAGAGCCGACGGTTGGGACGGGAGCTGGCGCTGGCCATCGCGGCACCGGTGGCCGACGCGTTGTCCTACGCCCACCGGATGGGCGTCTTTCATCGCGACATCAAACCGGAAAATATCCTCTTCTCGGAGGGTCACCCCATTGTGGCCGACTTCGGGATCGCCAAGGCGCTGAGCACAGCGGGCGGCGCCAACCTGACCCGCACCGGCTTTCCCCTCGGCACCCCGGGATACATGAGCCCCGAGCAGGCCGCGGGGATGACCGATCTGGACGAGCGGAGCGACGTCTACAGCCTGGCGGTGGTGATTTACGAAATGATCGCGGGCGAGACCCCCGGCCGCTGGCCCACCGAGGACGCCGTGCGGGCGGGTCGGTTCCTCGAAGCGCCGGCGTCGCATCGGGCCCGGCTGGCCGAGGCGGGGAGCGGGATCGAGGGTGCGCTGGTTAGGGGGCTCGCCATCAGGCACGATCAGCGGACCCCGACGCCGGCGGCGCTGATCGACGAGCTGACCGCCATCGCGGCTGCGCCCCGTCGGCGCTACGCCGAGGAGGAGGTGCGGGAGATCGTCAAGCGCGCCACCGAACTCGAGGCCAGCAATCCGACTGGTGGTGCCATGACCATCGGCGGGGTCGAAGCGCTGGCGGCCGAGGTGGGGGTGACGCCGGGCCTGGTCCGGGCGGCGGCCCAGTCGCTGGCGACCCCCGACCCCGCGGTTGCCGCGACCGTGTCGACCCGTTGGAATCGAGTGATCGGCGGTCCTACAACTCTCCTGTTCGAACGAGTGGTGGAAGGGGAGTTGCCGGAGGCCGAATTTCCGGTGATGGTGGAGGAGATCCGCCGGATTCTGCAGCATGTGGGCCAGGTGAGCCAGCTGGGCCGGTCGTTTTCCTGGACCATGACCTACAGTGCCGGAATGCGGCGGGACGTCCAGGTGGCTGTCTCGGTCAGAGGCGGCCGGACCCGGATCACGGTGCGGGAAAACCTCGCGCCGGTGATCGGCGGCATCTTCGGCGGTATCTGCGGGGGCATGGGGGGGGGCGGCATGGGCCCGATCCTGGGAATTACCATCGGAGGGCTCGGGCTCCCGGTCGTGGCGATCACGGCAATCATTCCGGTCTGGTTGGCTACCGCCTATGGGGTGGCCCGGCGCACCTACCGGCGCGCGGTCAAGCGGCGGGAGGAGGAGTTTCTGAGACTCGCCGACCGGCTGGCGGCGCTGACTGAGGAGCTGGTGACGGAGCGGCGGGCGCTGCGATGACAATCACCTTCTTTCGCTCACCCGCCGCGTTCCGGAGATGGCTGCAGAAGCATCACGCGATGACCGGGGAGTTGGTGGTGGGCTACTACAAGAAGGACTCCGGCAAGGCCAGCATCACCTGGCCGGAGTCGGTGGATGAGGCCTTGTGCGTGGGCTGGATTGATGGAATCCGGAGAAGCCTGGATGAGAGCAGCTATTCGATCCGCTTTACCCCCCGCAAGCCACAGAGCACCTGGAGTGTCATCAATATCAGACGCGTCCAGGTCCTTTCTCTAGAGGGGCGAATGCTTCCAGCGGGCCTCAAGGCCTTTGAGGCACGACGAGAAAACCGATCAGGCATCTATTCCTATGAACAACGAGGTGAGCAGCTGGTAGAGCCCTACGCCCGCATCTTCATACGGAACAAGGTCGCCTGGGACTTCTTTCAAGCCCAACCGCCCGGGTACCGAAAACAAGCCAATTGGTGGGTCGTCAGCGCCAAGAAGGAAGCAACCAGACTGAAGCGACTGCAGCAACTGATTGAAGCCTCGGAGCGGGGACGCCGGCTGTAGTCGTTGGTCGTTAGCCGTTAGCCGTTAGTCGTTCGTCGGCTGACATCCTCATCTCCAGCCGACCTAGGAGTAGGCCTGACAGCTAGCAGCTAGCAGCTATCAGCCAATTGCCAACGGCCGATGGCCGATGGCTATTGGCTAACAGCTAACGGCTAACGGCTAACGGCTAAATGACGGTTTTCCGCCCCTCCCTGCGCAATGCCTGGTGAGCGAGGATACTGACCGGAGCTGAACCAGATGATCGATCCCAGATCACTCAATTGGAGGCGGCACCTGCTACTCGCGATAGCGGCGCTGGCGGCAGCGCCGGGAGCCGGCGTCGCCCAGGCCACTCCGAAGGCCACCAACCCGCCGTATTTGAGCGAGATGCCACCGGTCGAGCGGGTCATGCGCGAGATGCAGGGGAACGATCCGCGAGCGACCGCGCTGCTTCAGCTGGCCGCATTCTCCCAGCTGACGGAGATCATCAAGGCCATGGCCGGCCCCCGCGAGTTCGGTAAGCTCACGCCCGACGAAGACCGGATCATCCAGACCTACACCATGGCTCACTACCACCTCACGCAGGCCGCCGACAGTGCCTTTCCCGGACCCTACGGCAAGTGGAAGCGATTCAGCCTGAATGAACCATACGGCTACATGCGGAACGACCACCGCTTCGGAGTCGAAGGAACCGGGTTGTTCCAGCGATTCTTCTCAACCGCCTTTCGGGCCCAGTTCGACCAGGCCATCGGGGCGGACCAGGCGCGACACCAGGCCTATGTAAGTGCCCATCCAACGGAGTCCCCGAGTCCCCAATCCGCGGGTCCCCAATCCGCCAGTCCCCAATCCTTCAGCGACATGTTCAGCGGCCTGGTGCAGTCGGTCGGCTCCACCTTCAAGGCGCTCGGCCTCGATGTGGAGGGGCCCCAGGGGCTCCGGATGGCCGGCACCTACACCAGCCCGGGGGGTGCCCAGCTCAGCTTCGGGTTGAGGGAGGCATCCATTTCCTGTGGCGGAGCCGCCAACGATCACGCCGTCTACACCGTGGAGCTCAAGAACAATCAAATCGTCGTCACCCTTCCGGCCGAGCACCCGATCGTGCTTACCCTCAGGCCGGATGGAACCCTCGCCTCGCCGGGCAGCATGGTGATGACGCGTACGAGTGACAACACCACGCAAACTTGCCCGATGGGCATCCTGACGCCTCCCGCGACGGCATCGGCTGCTGCAACCGCCGCGACTCAACCGGTCAGTGCCGCGGGAAACGCAGTCCTATCACTTGCGGCAGGTGTGGTTTCACCCTCAGGGGCCCTCACGCCGGTGACCAGCCGCAACTTTCTCCTCCTGAATGACAATCTCGAAGACGTCCTGAAGCAGGCCGGCTTTCAGGCGGAACCGGGCAGGTCCCCTCTCAGGACCATGGCCCTTTGTCAGGCTACGGACCCCAATTGCAAGAAGGGGATGGCCGGGATCTCGGCGCACGGCGTGGCCGCGGCCAAGACCGATCTCAATGGAAAGGCGACGTTTCCCGGCGTAGCGGCGGGAACCTATTACCTGGTGGGTGCCGCCGCGTCGAACAACCAGCCCATCGTATGGAACCTGAAGGTCGACCTCAGGGCAGGGGCCAACTCGGTCGTTCTTAACTCGCTCGATGCAGCGCCCTCTCCCTGACCGTCCCCAGGCAAGGCATTCTCCTCATTGACGAAAGGATCGCCACCATGTTCTGCCAGAAGTGCGGCACCCAGAATCCCGATACCGCGACCGCGTGTTCCAGTTGCGGCACCGCGATCGGTGGGGGGGCACGAAGCCCCTCAGGCGCAGCGGGTGATCGGGTCAAGGCCGCCTCCCAGGACGCGCTCCACGCGTTCAAGATGTTTGCCACCGATCCGGTGGGCGGATTGGCGGCGGCCGCCGAGAGTCTGGGGCAGGCGCGGGCCTTAGGCGTCGGTATCACCTTCGGCGTGGTCTTCACTATCTGCGTCGCCATCGGACTCTATCGGTCGCCGATCTTTGGCATGTTCGGCCAGCCTCAAGGGTTCGGCCCCTTCCTGCAGATGCTGGTGGTCGCCGCGGTACCATTTCTCAGCCTCACTGGAGCAAGCCTGGGGGTGCGGAAGGTGTTCGGAGGGGAGGGCGGGCTGGGCATCGACGCCTTCATTGCCGGAGCGGCACTGCTGCCCTTTGGATTCGTGGCGCTCCTGGCGGGTCTCTTGGGTGCGGGGAACTTCGAGATCATCGCGGCCCTGGCCCTCTTTGCCGTCTGCCTCACGATCCTCATGTTGTTCGCCGGTCTCACCCGAATCTGCAAGACCTCGGAGCGGGCCGCGACCCTCGCCGTTCCCTTGATGCTGATCGTGAGTGGCTGGCTGGCCAAGGTCATCTACTCGGCCATGCTGAACCAGATGATGCGCTCACCCTTTCAACCCTGATGACGCCCCCACCGGCGGAGACCTCCATGAGCATCACATTCATCCATTCGGGGCACCGACTGCGCCACCTTCGGCTCGGGTTCGCGACCCTCATCATGTTCCTCCTGGCCGGATGCGGCGGAGGAGGCAGCGGCGATCTCTCCGGCACCTACCAAGCGGGCGACAAGGACGGCACCATGACGCTCGAGTTCAAGAGCGGCCACAAGGTGCACCTGACGATGCAGCCAACCGGCGGCCAGCCCGACACCTCCGACGCTGACTACATGATCGACGGCAACAAGGTCACGATCCAGGTCCCTGGCGGCATGCCCCTGGCGCTGGTTCGCAACGGCAACACGCTCGAAGGCGATCTGATGGGGCAGATCATGCACTTTGTGAAGAAGTGAGGAGGCCGGGCAAAACCTCGCCCGGCACCTGGCACCTGTCCTTCTCCGGCTCACCCGGGCATATTCGCACGTAGCAGCAGACCGCCACGCCAAGGCCCCATTCCCCGAGGTGCACCATGCGATCCCTCCACCTTCCCTCTCTCACTACCGTGGCTCTGCTGTTGAGCGCCGCGCCCGGGACTCTCTTCGCGCAGGGCGGATCCCCGCCCTCTGGCGGCGGTGGTCACTCCGACGTTGGCATCGCCGTGCGCTTCGGGACCCTCGGCCTGGGCCTCGAGGTGAGCAAGTTGCTCACCGGCCACATCGCGGCTCGAGTCGGCGGGAACTACTTCAAGGTCAGCACGACGAAGGACCAGACCAACATTACCTACGACGCCTCGCTCAAGCTCCAGGCCTTCTCGGCGCTCATCGATCTGTTTCCGGGGAAGCGCGGCGGCTTCCACCTCACGGCCGGCATCATGACCAATCCGGCCAAGGTGACCGCGACCGGCCAGCCCACAGCCTCCGGCACCTTCACGATCAACAACAACACCTACACCACCGCCCAGGTCGGCACCCTCATCGCTGAGGGCAAGTTCAAGAGCGTCGCCCCCTACGTCGGGATCGGTTTCGGCACCCCGGCGAGGAACGGCGGGGCTCTGGGATTTCTCTTCGATCTGGGCGCGGTGATCGGGAAACCGACCATTACGCTCTCGGCCACCGGCGCGGCCGGCAACGCGGCGCTGGCCAGCGACCTCCAGGCCCAGGTGGCCAGCACCCAAACCGACGTGGACAAGTACGCCAAGGTGTACCCGGTCCTGGACTTTGGGCTGATCTATCGGTTCTGAGGAGCGGGGAACGGGAGAACGGGAAACGGGGAACGGGATTGGAGCGCCTGTTCCCCGTTCTCTGTTCCCCGTTCCCCGTTCTCTGTTCTCTGTTCCCGGCTTCTGTTCGCCATGACGATGCACGTCGCTCTCCTCCGGGGCATCAACCTCGGCGGCCACAAGAAGGTCGCCATGTCGGACCTGCGCGACCTCCTCACCCAACTGGGCCTGGTTGACCCACGATCGCTGCTCCAGAGCGGCAATCTCGTGTTTCGGAGTGACGCGCGAACCGGCGCCGACCTGGAACGCCTGCTGGAGGCGGAGGCCGCGAAGCGGCTCGCTCTTCGAACCGAGTTCTTCGTCCGCACCGCGAAGGAATGGAAGGCCGCCATCGCGCGCAACCCCTTCCCCGATGAAGCGGAGCGCGATCCCGGCCATCTCGTCGTCTTGTTTCTGAAGGCCGCGCCGGACCGCAAGAAGGTGGCGCTGCTGCAGGCCGCCATCACCGGCCCGGAGATCGTTCGCGCGGCAGGCAAAGAAGCTTACATCGTCTACCCCATCGGTATCGGCCACTCCCGCCTGACGAGCAATCTCATCGACAAGACCATCGGCCGGGGCACCGGTCGCAACTGGAACACGGTGCTGAAGGTTGGGGCCCTGGTCGGAGATTGAGCTGGTGGGCTGTGGGCTATGGGCTGTGCGCTGTTCTCGCATGGCTTATGGCCTACGGCCTATGGCACATTGCTAACGGCTAGGGAAGCTCTGCACAAAGGTGCGGACCACCCTTCTGTCATTGCGAGGAGGCCCCGGCTAATGGCTAGATCCATGCGACGCCCTCCGGCGTAGTGCCAGGTACACTCAGCCTCCCTGCACTCGTATCCCACACCTGTCACCCGGAAAGGGCAGAACAATGCCTTGGACTCGCGTGCCCTTGGGTATCGTGCTTCCGACCATGCTCGCGGCGGCCGCTCCGGCCCCGCGCCAGCACGCCGAGGCCGGACGAATCACGGTGAACCTCGCCACCCTCCATGTGGCGCGACTCAGCACTGCCCGCTCGTCCGGGGACAGCGCCGATTCCCCGTTCCTCCTTCTATCCCTCCTTCAGACCAGTACCCCGAGCCTCACCCGACGGGTGCCCGACGATGCGCCCTGGCGGCTCCGAACCGATGCCGCCGTGCCCTCCACTCCGCTCCTCTCCATGGCCTTGTCTCCAGGCGATACGGCGTGCGTACTGGTCTCCGTCATGGAGCGAGAGGCCCCGGGAAGCCCTCGCGATACCGCGCTAGCCAGTGCCTCCGCCCAGCAGCTTCGGAGATCGGGTGCTCCCCTGCTCGGTCCGGCGTCGGGCATTCTGGCCTCATCCCTTGGACAGCTCACTCCGGACGGGGCCAACTGGATCGGGTCGGTTTCCCTGTTGGTGACCAATGAGGCCGGGACCATTCATTGGCGGCGCATGGAGTGCGTACAATACTGTTCGGTCCTCCAGGGACCTCCCGATGCCGCGTCGGGAATGGTCGTGGCTCCGGCGGGCGGCCACCCCCCGGCGGCCATCGGTGTGTTCGAGTTGACCGGCGATTCCGCGATCTACCATCTGGCGGTTTCGATGACCCTTACGCCATGAACGTGAGATAGAAAGCCTCCAATGACCAACGGGAGTCTCCGCAAGGTCATGGGAATCTTCCTTCTCGTTCTCGGCTTGGGGTTGATCCTTCTCCCCCTTCGCCCCAGCCCGACCGCCTCCATTGCGGCCCCTGGCTGGCTGATTCTTCGAGCCTGGCTACCGGGGATAGGCCTGTTGACCCTTGGACTTATCCTTCTCCGCAGCCTGCGGCTCCCCATTCCTCGGGTTGATCGCGCTGAGTCTGGGGTTCGAGGCCGTACACCCGTTGGCCGAACGGGCCGCGGCCGGTGAGCCGTATCTTTCGGTGTCGTATAGTGGGCGGTACGTTAGGGCAGGTTGCGCCCGCGGCGCAGCCCATAGGAGGTCGTGGTTCATGGACAGCAACGAGGTGGTCATCCGCCGCTTCACCACCGAGGCTGAGGCAGACCTCGTGAAAGCCATCCTGGAGGCCAACGGGATTGGCGCCGCGGTCTTACGAGACGACGCCGGCGGGATGCTCCCTTCCCTGGCCGTTGGATCGGACATCCGGGTAGTCGTCCGCGCCGACGACGCCGATGCGGCACGGGAGATTCTGGAGGCGGGGGATGGATAGCTCGCGCTGCTTCCCTGCTTCGCTCGGGACAAGTCACAGCCTCGCAATGACAGAAGGGGCGATCAGGGAACGGGACCGACCTCCGCTGGGAGCCACCGTTCCCCGTTCCCTGTTCCCCGTTTCTGTAGATTGAGATTCGGCAAAGCCCCTGACGACGACGACCGGGTAGGCCCGGCTGGCGGAGGTTGAGCTGCATGCACACCGGACTGCTGCTGCTGGCGGCCGATCTCGCCAGGCGAGGTGAGGCCTTTGTCCTGGCCACGGTAGTGCGCCGTGAGCCACCCAGCTCGGCCCGGGTGGGGGACACAGCACTCGTCACCGAGGGCGGCACCTTCCACGGGTGGCTGGGCGGGAGCTGTACCCAGCCCACGGTGGTACGGGAAGCGCTCCGCACCCTGGCGGACGGTACGCCCCGGCTGATCGCCCTCTCGCCGGACCCCAACGCCGAGCGGCGCGCCGGTGTGACGGCCCTGCCGATGACCTGCCACAGCGGAGGCAGCGTGGACATCTATATCGAGCCCATCCGGCCGGCCCCCCATCTCGTGATCTTCGGCACCTCGCCCGTGGCACGGGGGTTGGCGCGGCTGGGCCGCGCGATGGGCTACGCGGTGGACGCGGTGGACCCGGCGGCGGACCGGGCCACATTCCCCGAAGCGGACCGGGTGCTCACCAACCTGGATGCCGCGGAGCTGCGCCTCGCGGCCGCCCACCCGAATGCCCAGGTGTTCGGGGTGGTAGCCACGATGGGTCAGACCGATGAGGACGCGATGCTGGCCGGCCTGGCGCTCAACCCGGTCTATCTCGGCGTCGTCGCCAGCCGCCGCCGGTTCGAGGAGCTGCGGCAGGCAGTGGAGGCGCGGGGGGCCGCGCCCGAAGCGCTCGCCCGCCTCAAGAACCCGGCCGGACTCGACATCGGTGCCCGCGCCCCGGAAGAGATCGCGCTGAGCATCCTGGCCGAGATCGTGGGGCTGCGGCAGTTGTCCCGGGCTTCGGAGCCCGTGGCTCCAGCGACCCCGCCGGCCCCGGCAGAGGAGCGGGATCCGGTCTGTGGCATGAGCGTGACCGTGGCGGGTGCCAAACATCAGGCCGAGTTGGAGGGCCGCAGGTTCTACTTCTGCTGCGGCGGCTGTCGAGAAAAGTTTCTGCGGGAACCGCGGCGCTACCTGACGGTGGCGGCGGGAGACGCCGGGTGAGTTCCAGCGTGCGGGAAACTCAGGCGGCGATGGAGCGGCACGGCTACATCGCGGAGCAACCGATCGCCACGGCGGTGCACCTGGCGCTCGCGATGCGGAAGCCGCTCCTGGTCGAAGGGGACGCCGGGGTGGGCAAGACGGAGATCGCCAAGGTGCTCGCCGCCATGCTGGGTACCGAGTTGATCCGCCTCCAGTGTTATGAGGGGCTGGACGTGGCGACGGCCCTCTACGAGTGGAACTACCAGCGCCAGCTGCTGC
>JBGPJS010000019.1:0-18105 GCA_041485505.1 Gemmatimonadota bacterium
CCCCACCTCCCGCGGCCGCCCAGAGCGGCGTTGCCCTACCCACCGCGCCGGTGGTGCAGGTGGAGGACGCCAGCGGCAACGCCGTGAGCCAGCCGGGTGTCAGCGTGGCGGTGGTGCTCAACGGCGCCGGCGCCAGCCTCAGCGGCAACACCACCGTCGCCACCAACGCGAGCGGCCAGGCGGCATTCCCCGGCCTCTCCATCAGCGGCTTCGCGGGCGGCTACAGCCTCGGCTTCACCTCGACCGGCCCTGTGCTATCACCGGTCACCTCGGGGACCATCACCCTCGCTGCCGGACCAGCGGCTCAGATCGCGCTCACCACGCCCCCCTCCAGCTCGGCGCAGAGTGGGGTGCCCCTGGCCCAACAGCCGGTGCTGCAGGTGACCGATCTCTCCGGCAATCCGGTGGCACTGGCCGGGGTGAACATCGCCGCGGCCATCGCAACCGGGGGCGGTACCCTCTCCGGCACTACAGGCCAGGTGACCAACAGCAGTGGTGTCGCGGGCTTCACCAATCTCGCGATCGCGGGAACCTCAGGCCCGCGCACTCTGAGCTTCTCCGCGACCAATCCCACCCTCACGGGGACCGTTTCGGGCAGCGTGGCGCTCGGCCCCGGCGTCGCGTCGAAGCTGGCCTTCACCGCTCAGCCGACACCGACGGCCGCGAACTCTTCCATCACGCCGGCCGTCCTGGTGTCGGTCGAGGATGGGGCGGGCAATGTGGTGACGACGGCCGCTGATTCGATCACGCTGGCACTGGGGACCAATCCCTCCGGCGCCACCCTCGCCGGGACCCTTGGGGTCCATGCGTCGAACGGCGTCGCGACCTTCGCGACCCTGAGCCTGGACAAGGCGGGAACCGGCTATACCCTGGCGGCGAATGCCCTCGGCCTCACCGGTGCGTCCAGTGCGACGTTCGACATCACCGCCGGCTCCGCCAGCAAACTCTCGCTGCTGACACCACCTTCCGCCAACGCGCAGAGCGGAGTCCCCTTTGCCACCCAACCGGTGCTCCAACTCCTGGACGGCACCGGTAACCCGGTGAGCCAGGCGGGGGTGGTGGTTATCGCGACGGTGCTGACCGGTCAGGGAGCCACGCCGAGGGGGGACACCGTACTCACCAACGCGAGTGGGGTCGCCACGTTTACCCGGTTGAACCTCTTCGGGCCGGTCGGTGCCTACACGCTAAGTTTCAACGCCTCGAGCCTCACCGGAATCAATTCCGGTAGCATCACGTTGACGGCGGGGCCAGCCGCCCAACTCGGGATTACGGCGGCGCCGTCGAGCACAGCTCAGAGCGGGATCGCCCTCCCGGTTCAGCCTGCGCTTCAGGTGCAGGACTCCTCGGGGAATGCCGTGGCCCAGGCTGGCATCGTGGCGACCGCCTCGGTTGCCTCCGGTGGCGGAACCCTGGTGAACTTCACGGCCACCACCAGCGCGGCAGGCGCCGCGACCTTCAGCGGGCTCGCGATTTCGGGCCCAGTGGGGCCTCGTACTCTCGATTTCACCGCGCCCTCGCTCACCAAGGCGACCTCAGGCGTCATCCAGCTCAACGCCGGTACTGCCGCAACCATCTCGGCGGCCCGCGGGAACAACCAGACGGCGACCGCTGGAACCCCGGTCGCGATCGATCCGTCCGTTCTGATTGCCGATGGGAGCGGCAACCCGGTCGCCGGCGTGACCGTCGACTTCGCGGTAACTGCGGGCGGTGGCAGCATCGGCGGTGCGGTGCAAACGACCGACACCTTGGGGATCGCGATCGTGGGTGGCTGGACTCTCGGTCCCACCGCGGGCAACAACAACAACACCCTTGAGGCGACGGCCACCGGGCTGGCGGGGAGTCCGGTGGGTTTCACCGCTAGTGCCACCGCGGGTTCGGCGGGCAAGCTGGCTATTGTCACCCAGCCCTCGGCGTTGGCGCAGAGTGACGTGGTCCTGGTCCAACAGCCGGTGATCCAGCTGGAGGATGTCAACGGGAACCCGGTCAACACCAACAACGTGGCGATCACCGCTTCGGTGCTGATGGGCACGCTGAACGGCACCGCCACGACTCTGACCATCAATGGTCTGGCGGCGTTCACCAGCCTGTCGATCAGCGGCCTGGCCGGCAGCTACACCATCAACTTCGCGGGACCGAGTCTTTCAGGAGTCACTTCCTCCCCGATCGCGCTGAGCGCAGGCCCGGCCGCGCGGCTCACCATCACTGCGCAACCCTCTGCCACCGTCCAGAATGGCGCGGTGTTCCCCGCGCAGCCAGTCATCGAACTCGAGGACGCGGCCGGAAACCCGGTGACCCAGGCCGGAGTGCAGGTGACCGCCGGCATCCTGTCGGGCGGTGGCAGTCTGGGCGGCACCACGCCGGTCACGACCAACGGCAGTGGTATTGCCGCGTTCACCAACTTGTCGATCGCCGGCGCCGTCGGCGCGCGGGAGCTGCTCTTCTCCGCTCCGCTGCTCGCCTCCGACACCTCCGCCGCGATCAATGTGACCGCGGGCCCTGCCGCGCTGATGGCGAAGAACTCGACCGATCCCCAGAGCGCCCCAGTCGGGACGGCGGTGCCGGTGCCGCCCTCCGTGAAGGTGACCGACGCGAGCGGCAATCCGGTGGGTGGGGCCACCGTCACCTTCACGGTGACCATCGGAGGCGGGAGCGTGAATGGCGGGACCCAGATCACTGATGCCCTGGGTGTCGCGACGGTCACCAGCTGGACCGTGGGACTCAGTGCCGGGGCCAATACGCTCGACGCCACCTCTCCCGGCACCCCGGGCGTGGTCTTTACCACCACCGGCACGGCGGGCACCGCGGCCAAGCTGGCCATCACGACCCAACCCTCGGCCTCGGCCACCAACAACGTGGCGCTCACCCAACAGCCGGTGGTCCAGTTGCTGGACGCGAATGACAACCCGGTGGCGCAGAGCGGGATCCTGGTGACGGCCAGCTCCGCGGCCGCACTTACTAACGCGACCGCGACGACCAACCCGAACGGGGCGGCCGTGTTCAGCGGGCTGACCCTCACCGGGACTGCGGCGACGTACACCCTGACCTTCGACGCCGGCGGAAGCATCACAACCGCCACCTCGCAGAACATCGTCCTCTTGCCGGGCGCACCGACCCAGCTCATGCTCGCCACGCCACCCTCGACCACGGCCACGAGTGGAGTGTCGCTGGTTCAGCAGCCCGAGGTCGGGCTGCTGGATGTGAGTGGGAACCCGGTGAGCCAGGCGGGCACGCTGGTGACGGCGACGATCGCGACGGGTCCCGGCGGCGCCACGCTGAGCAATGCCACCGCGGTCACCAACCCGAGCGGCGTGGCCATCTTCAGTGGCCTTAGCATCAGTGGATCTTCGGGGGTGTACACCCTCCGGTTCAGCGCGGGGGTGCTGAGCTCGGTCACGTCCTCCCCCATCACCCTCTCGGCGGGTGCCGCGACCCAGCTCGGCATCACGACACAGCCTTCGACTACCGACACCAACGGGGTCGCGTTCGTGGTCCAGCCGGCGGTACAACTGCTTGACGGGGCCAGCAACCCGGTGAACCAGGCCGGCGTCGTGGTCACCGCGGTGATCGCGGCCAGCCCCGGGGGGTCTCCCACACTGGCCAACTTCACCGCGACGACCGGCCCGACTGGTGCCGCGAGTTTCAGCGGTCTCGCCCTGACGGGGCTGGTCGGGGCCTACACCATCCGGTTCGATGCGCCGTCGCTCACCAGCGTTTCCGCGAACGGCCTCACCTTGGTGGCCGGCCACGGCACCCAACTCGCGATCACCACGGCCCCGTCGACCAGCGGTCAGAGCGGAGTGGCGCTGGCCACCCAGCCGAGGATCCAGTTGCGGGATGTGAGTGGGAATGATGTGGTCCAGGGCGGCGTGCTGGTGACGGCCAGCGTCGTCGGCAGTCCCGGCGGCACCCCCACGCTGGCCAATCCCACCGCGACCAGCAGCGGGCTCAACGGCCGAGCCTCCTTCGCGGGGCTAGCGATCACCGGCCTGGTGGGCGGATACGTGTTGAGCTTCGACGCCCCGGGTCTCACCGGGATCCAGTCGGCGAGTATCACGCTGTCGGCTGGAACGGTCGCGAAACTGGGGTTCACTACCGCGCCCCCTGCGGCGGCCGGCAGCGGTGCGCCGTTCACCCCGCAGCCGGCAGTACAGCTGCAGGACGGGGCTGGGAACTCGGTGAGTCAGGCCGGGGTGGCCGTGACTGCCACGATCGCGAGTAGTCCCGGTGGGACCCCATCGCTCGCCAACGCGATCGCGAGCACCAACCCGAGTGGCCTGGCGACCTTTAGCGGCCTGGGGATTACCGGACCGGTGGGAAGCTATACCCTGAGTTTCGATTCGCCGTTGCTCACCGGCGTGGTCTCGGGCGGGATTGCGCTGAGCGCCGGGGCGGCGACTCAACTCACGGTGACCCAGCAGCCGCCGGCGTCGGGTACCAGCGGTGTGGCGCTCAGTCCGCAGCCGTCGGTCCAGTTGCTTGATGGGGCGGGGAATCCAGTGAGCCAGTCGGGGACGCTGGTGACGGCCTCCATCGCCAGCGGTCCTGGTGGTTCCATCCTAAGTAGCGCGACCGCCACCACCAACGGCAGCGGGCTGGCGCTCTTCAGCGGGCTGGCAATCACCGGTCCCAACGGGAGCTATACGCTGAGCTTCAGCTCGGGGGTACTGGCTCCCGCGTCGTCGAGCAGCATCACCCTGGGTGCCGGCGCCGCGACCCACCTTGCGCTCAGCGTCCCGCCCTCATCGACGGGGTCGAGCAACGCGGCCCTGAGCCAGCAACCCCAGGTCCAGCTTCGCGATGCCGGCAACAACCCGGTAAGCCAGACCGGCGTACTGGTCACCGCCACGATCTCCGCGGGCCCCGCGGGCTCGCTTACCAACGCGACCGCGACGACCAACGCGAGTGGCCTGGCGGTCTTCACCGGACTGACCATCTCGGGACCGACCGGCAACTACGTCCTGAGCTTCGATGCCTCCGGACTAGCCGGGGTGCTGTCCGGTACCATCACGCTGAGCGCGGGGGCCGCGACCCAGCTCACCATCACCACTCAACCCGCCGCCGGCGCCACCGACGGAGTCGCCTTCGGCACCCAGCCGGCGATTCAGCTCCGGGACGGTGCCGGCAACGCGGTCAGTCAGACCGGTGTGTTGGTGACGGCGACGGTGGCGACCGGCCCGGGCGGCGCCACCCTGAGCAGTGCCACGGCTACCACCATTGCAAGCGGGCTCGCCACCTTCAGCGGTCTGGCCATCACCGGGACCGTCGGCGCCTACACCCTGAATTTCGGTTCCGGCGCCCTCACCAGCGTCAACTCCAACAGCATCGCCTTGAGCGCCGGAGCGGCCACCCAGCTCACGATCACCACCCAGCCCTCGACCAACGCGGCGAGCGGCGCGGCTCTGGCACCCCAGCCGGTGATCCAGCTCCGCGATGTGGGCGGGAACCCGGTGAGCCAGGCCAGTGTAACGGTGACGGCGACGGTGGCCAGCGGGCCGGGCGGGGCCACGCTGGGCAATGCTTCCGCCACGACCACCGCCGGCGGGGCCGCCACCTTCAGCGGCCTGACCATCACCGGTCTGATCGGGGTCTACACCCTCAACTTCGGCTCCGGAGTACTGAGCGGGATCAATTCCGGCAACATCACGTTGAGCGCCGGCGCCGCGACCCAACTGACTATCACGACTCAGCCCTCGGCCGGCGGTACTAGCGGCGCGGCTCTGGCCCAGCAGCCGGCGCTCCAACTCCGTGATGGAGCGGGCAACCTGGTGAATCAGACGGGCGTCCTGGTGACGGCGACGATCGCGACCGGCCCGGGTGGCGCCAGCCTGAGCAACGCGACCGCCACGACCAGTGGGGTCGGACTCGCCACCTTCAGCGGTCTCGCGATCACGGGGCCCACGGGCACTTACACCCTGACCTTCTCCAGCGGCGCTCTGGCTCCGGCGACCTCAAGCAGCATCACGCTCGGCGCCGGCGGGGCCACCCAGCTCTTCATCGTGACCCAGCCCTCGGTCACCGACACTAACGGTTTTGCCTTCCAGACCCAGCCGGTGGTTGCCCTGCACGACGGGGCGAACAATCCGGTGAGCCAGGCCGGCGTGCTGATCACGGCGGTGATCGTGACCAGTCCCGGGGGGAGCCCGGTGCTGAGCAACCCGACGGCGACCACCAACGCGAGCGGCGTCGCCGCCTTCAGCGGCCTCGCGATAACCGGACTGGCCGGGGCCTACACCCTGCGGTTCGACGCGCCCTCCCTGACCAGCGCCACCCCGAACGCCCTCACCCTGGCGGCGGGTCCGGCCACCCAGCTGGCGATCACGACAGCGCCCTCGACCAGTCCCCAGAGCGGGATCCCCTTCGTCACCCAACCCAGGATCCAGTTGCGGGACCAGAGTGGGAACAACGTCATCCTCGGTAGCGTCCTCGTCACGGCGACGATCTTCTCGAGTCCCGGCGGCACGCCGAGCCTGAGCAACGCGACGGCCACGACGGGCTCGACCACCGGCCGGGCCAACTTCTCAGGTCTGACGATCACCGGTCCGGTTGGCGCCTATGTCCTGAGCTTTGATGCCACCAATCTCACCGGGGTGCAGTCCGCCAGTCTCACGCTCACCACCGGTCCCGCGGCCAGGCTGGCCTTCACCACCGCGCCCCCGGCCGCGGCCAACAGCGGCGCCGCGTTGGTGCCGCAGCCCGCGCTGCAGCTCCAGGACGGGGCGGGCAACCCGGTGAGTCAGGCCGGCGTGGCGGTGACCGCGAGCTTTGCCACCAGTCCCGGTGGGACCCCGTCGCTGGCCAACGCCATTGCGAGCACCACTGCCGGCGGGCTGGCGACCTTCAGCGGGCTGGCGATCACCGGCACCGTGGGCAACTACACCTTGAGCTTCGATTCGCCGTCGCTCACCGGGATCGTGTCGAGCACCATCACGCTGGACGCCGGCGCGGCTACCCAACTCACGGTGACCCAGCAACCCCCGGCGTCGGGGACCAGCGGGGTGGCGCTGAGTCCGCAGCCGTCGGTGCAGTTGCGGGATGGGGCAGGGAACCCAGTGAGCCAGACCGGGGTCACGGTGACGGCGACCATCGCCACCGGGCCGGGAGGTGCCACGCTGAGCAACGCCACGGCGACCACCAGCGCGGGAGGACTGGCGACCTTCAGTGGGCTGACCATCACGGGGTCGAACGGGGTCTACACTCTGAGCTTCGGTTCCGGGGCGCTGACCGCGGCCACCTCGAGCAGTATTGCGCTGGGCGCGGGCGCCGCAAATCACCTGAGTCTGACGATCTCGCCGCCGGCCAGCGCCAACAGCGGGGCCGCACTCACCACCCAACCGCAGGTCCAGCTCCGGGACGGGAGCAACAATCCGGTGAGCCAGACCGGGGTGCTGGTCACCGCGTCGATCCAGGCCGGCCCCGTGGGCGGCTCACTGACCAGCTTCACCGCCAGCACCAACGCGAGTGGTCTCGCGGTCTTCTCGGGCCTCACGATTTCCGGCCCGACCGGAAACTATGTGCTGAGCTTCGATGCCTCGGGGCTCACCGGAATCAGTTCCGGTACCATCACGCTCGGCGCAGGCGCCGCTACTCAGCTCACGATCACCACCCAGCCCTCGGCGGGCGCCACCGACGGGATCGCCTTCGGGCAGCAACCGGCGGTTCAGCTTCGTGACGGCGTCGGGAATCCGGTCAGCCTGGCGGGGACTCTGGTGACGGCGACGGTCGTGACCGGGCCGGGTGGTACGCCGGTCCTCTCCAACGCGACCGCCACGACCGTTGCCAGCGGCGTGGCCACCTTCAGCGGCCTCGCGATCACCGGTACCGTCGGGAGCTATACGCTGAGCTTTGATTCGGGGGTGCTGAGCGGGATTGGCTCCAACAGTATCGCGCTCAGCGTGGGCGCGGCGAGCCAGCTCAGTATCACGACCGAGCCGTCCAGCAGCGCCACTAACGGGCTGGCGCTTGCCACCCAGCCGGCGATTCAGCTGCGCGACGTCGGTGGCAACGCGGTGAGTCAGTCGACGGTTCTTATTACCGCGTCGGTGGCTACCGGCCCGGGCGCTGTGCTCACCAATGCAACTGCTACCACCATCGGTAGCGGGCTGGCCAGCTTCAGCGGGCTCACGATCACTGGCACCGCGGGCAGCTACACTCTGAGCTTTACCAGCGGCATCCTTGCGCCGGCCACGTCGACCACCATCGTCGTGAGCGGCGGGGCGCCGGCGACCGTGACGATCCTGACCCAACCGCCTCTCTCGGTGGCGAACACCGCCACCTTCGGGACCACGCCGGTCGTGGAGGTTCAGGACGCCAGCAACAATCTGCTGAGCAGTGTGAATGTGACCGTGGCGATCGCGACGGGTGGCGGGACTCTGGGTGGCAACAGCATCGTCGCGACCACCGGCAGCGGCCAGGCCAGCTTCCCCGGCCTGTCGATCACCGGGACGGTCGGGGGTTACACCCTGAGCTTCACCGCCGGCTCCGCCAGCGCCACCTCAAGTTCCATCACCCTCACGCCGGGCCCGGCCAGTGCGGCCCACTCGGTCGCGACCGTCCCGGCGGGGACCGCCGGCGCAATCACGACCGTCACGGTGCAGGCGCGGGACGTCTCCGACAACGACCTCACCAGCGGTGGGGCAACAGTGCTGGTGACCATTACTGGGAGCAACAGCGCAACCCCGACGGTCTTTGACAATGGGAATGGGACCTACACGGCATCCTACACGCCGACCGTGGCCGGGACCGACAACGTCGCGATCACGCTCAATAACACCGCGATTTCCGGGAGTCCGTACTCGAGCGCGGTCGTACCAGGAGCCGCCAGCCAGCTGGTCTTCACCGTCCAACCGACCTCGATCGTGAACGGGGGCACCATCACGCCGGCGGTGGAGGTCTCGATTGAAGATGCCTTCGGAAACGTCCTTACCTCGGCCGGCGATGCCATTACCGTGGCGATCGGCGTCGATCCGGTGGGCAGCAGCTCGCTGGCTGGCACCCTCACGGTGAATGCGGTGAACGGAGTCGCCAGCTTCGGTGATCTCAGCATCACTGCCAGCGGTACCGGGACCGGCTTTACCCTGACTGCCGACGATGCGGGACTCCCCACCGCGAACAGCACTGGGTTCGATATCAACTGAAGCGCACTCGGCACTCGGTACTCAGTACTCAGTACTCTCCTTGACCCTATCTCGACCGGGGGCTAGTTTTTCTCCCCCACGCCCTGGTGGTGAAACTGGTAGACACGCTATCTTGAGGGGGTAGTGCCGTAAGGCGTCGCGGTTCGAATCCGCGCCAGGGCATCGGTGGTTCCGCCACAGTAGCTCAGGGGTAGAGCACTCGATTCGTAATCGAGCGGTCGTCGGTTCAATTCCGACCTGTGGCTCTCGAGTTACAGCGGATACCTCAATAGCTCCCCCAATCCGCCGCAGTTCCCCATTCTGCCACTCGGCCATTCCGCCACTCCCCTGTAACCCCCGCCCGCGCTCCCTCGTACACTTAGAGAGCATCCCCCGGTTTCATCTGCCCTTCGTCTACTCTCGCCCCCGGTGGCGCCATGTCCCGCCTGCGATTCATCGCTATCGTGCTGGCCCTCATCGCCGCGAGCGGATTCGCGCTGCGGTCCCGTCCCGAACCCGATCGGGCCGTCCTCTTCGATCAGGTGTTCTCCCTGGTGTCGCAGCACTTCCTCGACTCGGCCGCGACTGGCGCGCTGTACGAAAAGGCGGCCCGCGGGCTGGTGCATGAGCTGCACGATCCCTACGCGGAGCTCATCGCGCCGCGGGACACCGCCGACTTCGCGGTCCAGACCGCCGGGCACTACGGTGGCGTCGGGCTTCTCATCGAAGAGCAGGACGGTCACTTCACCGTGACCCACGTCTATCCCCATACACCGGGTGAGGAGGCTGGCGTCGCCAGCGGCGACCGGATCACCGCCGTCAACGGCCTCTCCACCGCCGGCTGGGAGTTTGCCCGCGTCACCCGCTCGATGAAGGGCCTCCCCGGGTCGACGGTGGACGTGACCTTTCAGCGCCCCGGCGTCACCGAGCCGATCGTGAGTCACATCACCCGTGCGCTGGTCCGGGTACCCAGTGTGCCGTACGCGATCATGCTGAACGACGCAGTAGGCTACGTTCCGCTGCAGCAGTTCAGCGAGCGATCCCGTATCGAAGTCGAGACCGCGGTCGGGCAGTTGCTCCACCAGGGGGCCCGCGGCCTCATCCTCGACTTGCGGGGGAACGGCGGCGGTTATCTCGATCAGGCGCTCCAAGTCACCAACCTGTTCCTCGAGCCCGGCCAGGTCATGGCCACCGTTCGCTATCGCGCCACCGGCCCCGAGATCTTCCGATCCAGGGAGCGGCCCCTGGCTCCGACCACCCCTCTGGTGATCCTTACCGACGGTGGCAGTGCCTCGGCGTCCGAGATCGTGGCGGGCGCGCTGCAGGATCACGATCGGGCCCTGGTGGTCGGTACCACCTCCTATGGGAAGGGACTGGTGCAGACCTCCTTCCCTCTCTCGGGTGGATACCTGCTCAAGATCACCACCGGGACCTGGTACACGCCGAGCGGCCGATCGATCCAGAAGCCGGGCCGCTTTCCTTCGCAGGACGACGACGGGGCCACGCCCGCGCCGGTCGTGGCCGACTCCGGGTCCACCGCCGGCCGCCCGGCGTTCAGGTCCGCCGGCGGCCGCACCGTCTACGGTGGCGGCGCGATCACGCCCGATCTGGTGGTCCCGCCCGACAGCCTGCTACCAACCTCGAAGGCGTTGCTCCATACCCTCGCCAGCAAGGGTCAGGAGTCCCATCTCGCGCTCTACGATCTGGCCATGGCTGCTCGGGATGGTCTCAGGCCCGACTTCACGGTGAGCGCCGCCTGGAGGGAGGACCTCTACGGTCGGTTGAAGGCCCGGGGGGTCGAAGTGGACCGACGCGAGTATGATGCGGCCGCACCCTTCGTGAGCCTCCTGATTGCCGATCAACTGGCCCGAGTCGCCTTCGGCGATTCGACGGCCAAGCGCCGGGGTGCGGCCAACGACCACCCGCTGGCGGAAGCCGTCCGGCTCCTGACCCGGGCCCGGTCCCAGGAGGACCTTCTGGTCGCCCTGCGGCGCGATGGCTGAGCCCGTGTGGGGAAGACCGGGGCGGCTCGTCCCCTCACCAGGCGCCCGGCCGTGATCGGAATGGAGGATTCATGCTGCGTCTCTTGATGGCTCCGACTCGAAATCTGCTGCAGGCGGGCGAGTGTTTCGTGGCGAGCGGTGCGCTGCATGTCGTCCTGATCGCCACGATCGTCGCGGCCACTCGGGGTTCGAATGGGCTTCCCGAAAGCGGTCGGGTGATCGTGCCCCTGTTCATGATTCCACCCAATCGAATTTCGGAAGTCCCCCGCGAAAGCCGGCTGCCCATCTTCGCCCCTTTTGGCAGCGAACACGGGACCGGCCATACGGTCGTGGAGGCGGGAAAGGGCGGAGAGACGCTTTTTCCCGGCGGCACTCCGGGCCGCCAGCCGGGGTTGGGGGGAGATCCCGGCATGCTGATTCCCGGAATCCGGACCCTCAAGGTGGATTCAGTCTTCAGCATCATCGCGGTGGATTCTACGGTCACCCGATACCCGGAAAGCGCGGCGCCGCTCTATCCCCCTGATCTCATTGAGCGGGGCATCGAAGGTGAAGTCTTCGCCGAGTTCGTGGTGGACACCACCGGCTCGGTCGATACCACCACGATTCGCATTCTCGAGACCACCCACCCGGACTTCGCCGCTTCGGTGCTCGATGCATTGCCCCGGATGCTCTTCCATCCGGCCATCCGCAACCTTCGGCGGGTCCGCCAGCTGGTGCAGCAGCACTTTCGGTTTGAGATCCGGAGACCGGTTGAGCAGGTGAGCTGAGGCGGCAGGTCCTCGGCCTTGTTGTTCCTCCCTGCAACAGCGGGATTCGAGAGCTCACACTGAAACCTCCCAGGTTGCGCCCCCGTATCCCAAGGTGTAATTATTTTTTCACCTCTCCTGCGCTGAGCCGTCATGCCCGATCCGCTCCACGTCCGTCTGAGCCGCCGAGAGCGCCAGATCATGGACGCGGTCTACCGGCTGGGTGAAGCGGCGGCCGCCGACGTCGTCAAGCGTCTCGCCGATCCGCCCGCCTACAACTCCGTCCGAGTCACCCTCGGCATCCTGGAGAAGAAGGGGTTCCTCAAGCACCGCCGCGACGGTCAGCGTCACATCTATTACCCCACGATTCCGGCCCACAAGGCCAAACGCTCGGCGATGGGCCATCTGCTCCGGACCTTCTTTGCCAGTTCGCCGAGCAGCGCCATTCTAACTTTGCTGGACATGTCGGTATCCAAGCTTTCTAAAGGTCAGTTGGACGAAATCGCCGCCTGGATCGAGCAGGCGCGGGAGGCCTCCGATGATCAACCTGTTGAATGAACTGATCTCGCCGCGGCTGGCGGCGGCCCTGGCCATCGGTGTTCTGGTCAAGGCCAGCGCGATCCTCGGCCTGGCCTGGCTGAGCACCTTTCTGTTGCGGCGCGCCGGTGCGGCGACCCGCTACGGGGTCTGGGGGCTCGCGTTCTCGGCCCTCCTTCTCCTCCCCGCGTTCTCCCTGACGTTGCCCGCCTGGACCGTGCCGCTGCCGGCGGTCGCCACCCCGGTCGCCGCGCCGGTGGCAGCGGCATCCGCGGGGTCGCTCCTCCCCAACCGGGCGGAAGCGCCAGTCGCCATGCTCGATCGCGCCAATTCGCCGGCGTCCCCGATCAGCTTCACGGTCCATCGCGCCGCTCCACTCTCTCCTTTCGCCGTCGCGGCGGTCCTGCTCTGGGTCCTCGGGGCGCTGGTCTTCCTGCTCCGTCTCGGCGTGGGCACCCTCGCGATGACCTGCTTGAGCCGGGGCGCTCTGCCACCCAAGCCGGCGGTTCGGGCCTTGAGCGACCGGCTGCGTGCCGAGCTCGGAATCCGGCGCCCGATCCGGGTCCGCCATTGCGATGACGCGGAGGTGCCGGTGACCTGGGGGCTCTGGCGACCGCTCGTGCTGCTGCCGGCGGAGGCGCGCGGCTGGTCTGAGGCCCGATTGCGGGCGGTATTGCTCCACGAGCTGGCGCACATTCACCGGTGGGACTACGCCACCCACCTGTTGCAGCATCTGGTCTGCGCCCTGTACTGGATGAATCCCCTGGTCTGGCTCGCGGTGCGACGGGCGCAGCTGGAACAGGAGCGGGCCTGTGATGACGTCGTGCTCGGGGCTGGTGTCCAGTCCCGGGAATACGCCGGGCACCTGGTCGAGATCGCCCGGGCCTACGCCGGTGGAACGTTCCGGCCCTCTCTCGCCATGGCCCAGCCTTCGACGCTCGAGACCCGGGTTCGCGGAATCCTGAGCCAGCACTGCGATCGGGGCGCCCTGACGCCCAGAGCGCTCTTCCTCGCCGGTCTCACGGCGGCCGCGGTGGCGCTGCCCCTGGCCAGCTTCAAGCTCCTGGGTGAGGGTCGGGAGCAGCGGGAATCCCGGCTGGCCACCGCCGGACTCGCGAGCCCGGACCCCGTTGTGCGGGAGCGGGCCGCCTGGGCCCTCGGCCAGCTCCACTGGCGTCCCGCCATCCCGGCACTGATCCAGCGATTGAAAGACCCGGCTCCGGAAGTCAGGGGAGTCGCGGCGTGGGCCCTCGGCTTCATCAAGCAGCGGAGCGCGATTCCCGCTGTCATCGCGACGCTCCAGGACGAGGACGCCTATGTGCGGGAGATGGCCGTACTGGCGCTGGGAGCGATGGGCGATCCGGAGGCGGTCGAGGCCCTGATCCCCCTCACCCGCGATCCCGCCTCGGGAGTGCGCTCGGTGAGCACCAGAGCGCTCGGGCAGCTTGGGACCGAGCGGGCCGGGGAGGCGCTGGGCGCCATGCTGGCGAGTGACTCCGATGAGCACACCCGGCAGATGGCTGCGGGCACCCTGGGCAAACTGCACCTCCGGGCCTCCTTGCCCGCGCTCATCGGTGCCCTTCAGGACCACAGCGGCCCGGTGCGTTCGGTCGCGGTCTACAGCCTGGGGCAGCTCGCCGACCCCGGCGCCATCCCGGCGCTGGGCTGGGCGTTGGCCCGCGATCCCGAGTCACGGGTACGCGCCCAGGCGGCGGACGCGCTGGGGCAGATCCCGGATGATCGCGCCGCGTCCGAGCTGCTGCCCGGTCTGGCCGATTCCAGTCGCAGCGTTCGGGTGAGCACCGCCTACGCGCTGGGACGGGTGGGTGGTCCGACCGCGGTGGACGGGCTTCTGACCGCGCTCCGCGATCCGGAACACACCGTGCGGCTCACCGCGGTTGAGGCGCTCGACTCGCTCAGATCCGGCCCCACCCGCTGAGCCACCAGGCCGGGAAGCGGTTCCGGGACTTCGCTGTGCGACAAAGTGCAAACTTCCTTTCACCTGTGAGGTTGTCATGTTGGTGACTCGAGTGCTGCCGGGCCTCCTGGTACTTGCCGGCACGACCGGTGCCCTGGGCGGCCAGTGCGCGCCGAACATGGCCCCCAAGCCGGTCGACGATCAGCCGATGCTCGTCTCCACCGTGTGGGTGGCGGAGCATCTGAAGGATCCCGCCCTGGTGCTGCTGCAGGTCGGGCCCCAGAAGGAGTACGCCGCCGCCCACATTCCGGGGGCGCGCCTCATTGGCTTCCACGACCTTTCCACGCCCATGGAAAGCCGCCCGATGCTCGAGCTTCCCGCGGTCTCCCAGCTCGACTCCGTCATGGCGGCAAACGGGATCTCGAATGATTCGCGAGTGGTAGTGTACTGGGGCTCGAATTGGGTGACACCCAGCGCGCGGGTCTTTCTTACCCTCGACTGGGCCGGTCTGCGCGGGCGGGTTTCGATTCTCGAGGGAGGCCTTCCCGCCTGGCGGGCGGAAGGGCGGCCGGTCAGCGTCGAGGTGCCGCCGCCGGGCTACGGGCACTTCACCCCGCACCTCAGAGATGATGTGGTGGTCACGGCGGACTACGTGAAGGCCCACTTGCGCACCGCGGGGGTCAGCCTGGTGGACGCGCGCACCCCGGAGCAATTCTCCTCAACCCAGAAGACCGAAGATGAACTGCCCGGCCACATTCCCGGCGCGATGAACATTCCCTTTGAATCCCTGGTCGACAGCAGCAACCACTTCCTGTCGCGCGACAGCCTCTCGGCCCTGTACCGGCGAGCGGGGGTGAAGCCTGGAGATCTGGTCGTCGGCTACTGCCACATCGGTCAGTGGGCCAGTCTGGTCTACTTCGTTTCTCGGATGCTGGGCTATGAGGCCCGGCTGTACGATGGCTCCTTCACGGAATGGTCCACCCTCGCGAACGCGCCGGTGGAGCACTAATGACGCCTCGGGACGTTTCGGTCGTGGGGCTCGACCGGCTGGTGCCGCTGGCCGACGGCACCATGCGACCGTACATCAACCTCGACAACGCCGCCAGCACGCCACCGTTCACGGCCGTGCTGGATGCGGTGGGCCGGTTTGCCGGCTGGTATGGCAACGTGCACCGGGGCACCGGCTTCAAGTCTCGTCTCTCCTCCTGGGCCTTCGAGGAGGCCCGGGAGACGGTGGGGCGTTTCGTGGGAGCCGATCCTCTCGCGGACGTCGTGCTCTTTACCCGCAACACGACCGAATCGCTCAACCATCTGGCCGCCCGGATCACCCTGGGTCCCGACCCGGTGATTCTGACGACGATGATGGAACATCACTCCAACGATCTCCCCTGGCGCCGGGTTGCGCGCGTGGTGCATGTCCGCCTGACTCCTCAAGGCGCCATCGACCAGAACGATCTTCGGGCGGCGCTGGAAGCCCACCGAGGGCGGGTGGCGCTCCTCGCGGTGATCGGGGCCTCCAACGTCACCGGCCTGGTCAATCCGGTGCACACCTGGGCCCGCTGGGCTCACGAAGCCGGCGCCCGGATCGTGGTCGACGCCGCCCAGCTCGCGCCCCACCGCCCCATAGACCTCCGCCCCCACGGGGATCCGGAACATCTGGATTTTCTGGCCTTCTCCGCTCACAAGATGTACGCCCCCTTCGGGGTGGGGGTCCTGGTCGGGCCGCGCGAAGCCTTCGAGCAGGGCGATCCCCACGAGGTCGGTGGCGGCACGGTGGAGATAGTTAGCCTCGATCGGGTGGCCTGGACCGTGCTTCCCGACCGCGAGGAGGCCGGGACGCCGTGCATCATCGGCGCGGTCGCGCTGGCCGCCGCGATCGAGGTCTACCGCGCCATCGGGTGGGACGCGCTGATCAGCCAGGAGACCGGCCTCGCGGCCTATGCCATTGAACGGCTCGGCCAGGTGCCAGGGCTGGCGCTCTGCGCCGCCGCCCCCGGCGTTCCCCGGCTTGGGGTCATGAGCTTCAACCTGGAAGGACTCCCCCACGGTCTGGTCTCCGCCGTGCTGAGTCACGAGTGGGGGATCGGTACCCGGAGCGGCTGTTTCTGCGCCCATTCCTATGTGAAGGCCCTGCTCGGGATCGACGACCAGGCCGCCCTTGCCCTCGAGCGCCGGATTCTGTCGGGAGATCGGACCGAGATGCCCGGGGCCGTACGGGTGAGCCTCGGACTCTACAACCGCCGCCCGGAGATCGACCGGCTGGCCCTGGCGCTCGAGGCCATCGCCGACCGGCGATTCGACCCGAGCTATCGGTTCGATCCGACCCATGGGGACTACGTTCCTCCCGGTGAGGCCGCCCAGTTCAGCGACTATTACCGGCCATGACGGTGGCCCCGAAGCCCGGCGGGGCGCCCTACTGGAATCCCTACCTGGCCGGGATCGGTCTGGGCCTGGTTCTGCTCACGGCGTTCGTGATCATGGGGCACGGGATCGGCGCATCGGGCGCGGTGGCGTCGGTAGTGGCCGTCGCGGTCCACACGGTGGCGCCGGTACACGCCGACTCCAATACCTATCTCCGAGCCTATCTGGGAGACGGGACCACGCCGCCACTCGAGAACTGGCTGGTGATTGAGGTCGCGGGCATTCTCATCGGAGGACTGCTTTCGGGCCTGCTGGCTGGCCGAGTGCGGTGGGTGGTGGAGCGGGGGCCCAGAATCTCGGTGCCCGGCCGCCTGACCCGAGCATTGGCCGGCGGGATCATCATGGGATTCGGCAGCCGACTGGCGCGCGGGTGCACCAGCGGGCTGGCTCTGACCGGCGGCGCCCTGCTCTCGGTCGGGGCCTGGGCGTTCATGCTCGCGATCTTCGCGGGCGGCTACGCGGCGGCGCCGCTCTTCCGGCGGCAGTGGCGATGAACGCCCCCTTTTACCCGTCTGGTGCCTTCGGTTTCGGGACCAGCCTCCTGGTGGCCCTCGGCATCGGGATCGGCTTTGGCTTCTTCCTCGAGCGCGCCGGATTCGGCAGCGCCCCCAAACTCGCCGCCCAGTTCTACCTTACCGATCTGGCGGTCTTCAAGGTGATGTTCACGGCGATCATCACCGCGATGCTGGGCCTCCTCCTGCTCTCGAGCCTCGGCTGGCTGGACCGGAGCCGGCTCCTGGTTCCTGAGACGTACCTCCTTCCTCAAGTAACGGGCGGCCTGGTGTTCGGCGTGGGCTTTGTGATGGGCGGCTACTGTCCCGGCACTTCCTGTGTCGGTGCCGTGACCGGACGAGGAGATGCGCTGGTCCTTTGGGTCGGCATGGCGGTCGGCGTCCTGGTCTTCAGCGAACTCTTTCCAGTGCTGCGGGGATTCTACGAAGCGACCGGGATGGGCAGTGTCACCTTCCCTGATCTATTGCACCTGCCGTATCCCCTCGTGGTGGCGGCCATCGTGGTCCTCGCACTGCTGGGATTTGTCGGAGCCGCCAGGATGGAACGTGGCGGGTCTTCGCGCTGACACTTTTCTTACAACCCCTCCGTCCGCCCTGTCGTAGTCGAGCTGTGGCTGGGCTCGCGTTGGATTGCTCAGTCTCGGGTTTTTTCGGTGACGGTCTTATCCCTAAATTGGGGGATGTCCTTTTGGGGGGCCCCGGCGCACCGGAAGGACCGGCCGGTGGCTGAGCCGCCGAGTGCCGCGTTGAATTACTCGGTTCCGGGTTTTTTCGGTGACGGTCTTATTCCTAAATCGGGCGATATTGTTCTCGGGGGGGGGCCCGACGCACCGAGTGGGCCGGCCGGGTGGCTGA